>SKYD01000202.1 GCA_007128075.1 Thiorhodovibrio sp. | reverse complement strand
TTGCTGAACGCTTTGGCACGCCATGCTATGTCTATTCGCGTGCCACCCTAGAACGACACTGGAATGCCTTTGATCAGGCGTTGGCAGGCTATCCGCATCTGGTCTGCTTTGCGGTCAAGGCCAATTCCAATCTTGCGGTGCTCGATGTGTTGGCGCGGCTTGGCTCCGGCTTTGATATTGTCTCCGGCGGCGAGCTAGAGCGCGTTCTAGCCGCCGGTGGCAATCCTAAGCAGGTGGTGTTTTCCGGTGTTGGCAAGCGGTGCGAGGAGATTGAGCGCGCCCTTGAGGTTGGGATTCGCACCTTTAATGTCGAATCGGTCGCCGAGCTGGAGCGGCTGTCAGCGATTGCCACTCGGCGTGGTCAACAAGCGCCGGTCTCGTTGCGCATCAACCCCGATGTTGATGCCAAAACCCACCCTTACATTGCCACTGGATTGGCGCAGAATAAATTCGGCATCGACATTCACCATGCCGAGACGATCTATCAGCAAGCCGCGGCGCTGCCCGGGATTGCCATTCAGGGCATCGATTGTCACATTGGCTCACAACTGACCAGTTTAGCCCCCTTTGTTGACGCGCTGGAGCGGGTGCTGGCACTTGCCAAACGCCTACGCCAACAAGGCATCCCCATTGCGCACCTCAATCTTGGCGGCGGTCTGGGGGTGCGTTATCAGCACGAAACCCCACCGACACCTGATGATTATGCCCAAGCCCTGCTGGCACAATTAAATGATCAGCCATTTGAGCTGATTATCGAGCCAGGACGAGCGATTGCTGCCAATGCTGGGGTATTGCTCACCCGTATTGAGTATCTAAAACGCAATCAACAACGCCAGTTTGCAATCGCTGATGCGGCGATGAATGATCTGTTGCGCCCGGCGCTCTATCAGGCAGAACAGGAGATCGTCGCGGTCGCGCCGCGTGATTTGCCACCTGAGCCTTGGGATGTGGTTGGACCGGTGTGTGAGACTGGGGATTTTCTCGGCAAACAACGCCCGCTGGCGATTGATGCGGGCGATCTGCTCGCCGTGCGCTCCTGTGGTGCCTATGGCTTTAGCATGAGTTCCAATTACAACAGCCGCCCGCGGGCTGCTGAGGTGATGGTCGATGGCGACCAAGCCCATCTGGTGCGCACCCGCGAGCAGATTGCCGAGCTATTCGCTGGCGAGTCGGTGCTGCCATGAAACGCCGCCCGGAGCCGGAATTAATGGCGTGGGTAGATCAGGCGCTCGCCTATGCAGCGGCTGATTTCACTGAATCTAACACCCTGTTCATGCAGTTGTTGAGCACCCATTGGCCAGATCCACCCACCAAGCAGACGGCATTTCAGGCATTGGATATCGGCTGTGGGCCGGCTGATTTGGTGGCGCGGCTGTTGACCGCCTACCCTCAAGCCCACTGTGACGCGCTTGATGGCGCGGCGGCGATGCTGGATCAGGCACGGCAGCGGCTGGCGCGCTCACCTGGGGTTGCGGCTCGCACACGGCTGTTTGAGTTGACCTTGCCGTTGCCAGTTGACCATCAAACGGTGGGCTTGCAGCCTAGCTATCGTTTAATTTTAAGCAACAGTCTGCTGCATCATCTGCACCAACCAGAAGTGTTGTGGCACACCGTGCAGCAGGTCGCCGCTGATCAAGCCTTTGTGCTGATGATGGATCTGATGCGTCCGCCAACGCCAACCTGGGCTGAGGCACTGGTGCGCACCTATGCTAAGGATGATCCAGCGGTGTTGCAGGAAGATTTTCGCAATTCGCTGTATGCCGCCTTTGAGCCAGACGAGGTTCAGGCGCAACTGGTACAGCAAGGTCTCGCCGATCAACTCAGTGTCGCGGTAGTCAGTGACCGCCATCTTGCGGTTTGGGGAACGGTGCATCATGGGACTTAAATTCACCAAAATGCACGGGCTAGGCAATGATTTTGTGGTGATCAATGCCCTTGACCAGCCGCTGACCATGACCCCGGAGCTAAGTCGCTGGCTGGCGGATCGGCATCGTGGCATCGGCTGCGATCAGATTTTGCTGGTTGAGCCGCCGCGTGATTCCGAGACTGATTTTTATTATCGAATTTTCAATGCCGATGGCTCTGAAGTCAGCCAATGTGGCAACGGGGCGCGCTGTGTGATGCGCTTTGTGCGCGAACAAGGACTGACCGCTAAAACCGAGATTCGGGTGGGCACCGATGCCGGTGTGTTGACGCTCAAGCAAATCGATGATGGGCAGTATGAAGTGGTGATGGGCGTGCCGCAATTGGAGCCAGCCGCCGTGCCCTTCATTGCCAAGCAACGCGCCCCCGCCTATTATTTAGGGGAAGGTTGCACTGCATTGCGGATTGGCGTAGTGGCTTTGGGTAATCCTCATGCGGTGCTTACGGTTGAAGATATCGACACCGCAGCAGTGGCAGAGCTGGGGCCACAGATCGAAACCGATGCCCGTTTTCCACAACGAGTCAATGTCAACTTTATGCAGCTTATTGATGCCCAGCGGATTCAACTGCGGGTCTGGGAGCGCGGGGTCGGCGAAACTGCCGCCTGTGGCAGCGGTGCCTGTGCAGCGGTGGTGATTGGTCGTTTGTGGGGGGCGTTGGCGGAGTCAGTCGCGGTGCAATTGCCCGGCGGGCTGCTCAGAGTGCGCTGGTCAGGAGCTGCGAATGATCCAGTGCATCTGATTGGGCCAGCAGAACAGGTGTTTGAGGGAGAGTTGTTGAATGAGCAAGCCGGTGGTTGATTCCGCGCTCTATGATGAACGAGCCATCACCCTAAATTATTTAGAACAGCATCCTGATCTGTTGCTGCATTATCCGGGACTTCTTGCCAAGCTAGAAATTCCTCACGGACACAAAGGTGGTACAATTTCGTTGGTCGAGCGCCAGATTGCGGTGTTGCGTGACCAGCTCGACAACGAGCGCCGGCGGTTGCTGTATCTAATCGAACGCGCCCGCGAATATGAACGGCTCACCAGCCAATTGCATCGCTTGACCACCCAACTCATCCTCGCCCGCACCCAAGAACAAGCGCGTACAGTCATTTATGCTGCACTCCGCCACGAATTTCATGTCGATGCGGTGGTGCTCAAACTGTTTCCAGTCAGCGATGCACCCAGCACCAATAAGATCGATGCCACGATTCAATCATTTCTTGAATTTGTTGATCGTGATCGCTGCCTCTGTGGACCGCTCAATCAGGAACAATTTGTTAGCCTGTTTGGTGCTGAAGGCAGTGAACTGCAGTCGGCAGCCCTCATTCCACTCAAAGGGGCTCACTTAAGCGGGGTGTTGGCCATCGGCAGCCGCGATCCTGAACGCTTTACTGTGGACATGGCCACCGATGTCTTGAGCTATTTGGGCGCAATCACCAGCGCCAAGCTCATGGAATTAAATGTGTCGTGTCCGCTGTAAGGGGCAGTTTGCGAACCGCCCCTACTTGGCAGAGCATTTAACCAAGCCCGAGGATGTGATAGCCAGTGTCAACATAGAGCACATCGCCGGTGATGCCGCTGGCGAGATCAGAACATAAAAACGCCGCCGCATTGCCGACCTCTTCGATGGTGACATTGCGGCGCAACGGGGTGCGTTCTTCGACCTGTTTCAGCATCGAGCGAAAATCGCTAATCCCAGCAGCGGCCAAGGTGCGGATTGGTCCTGCCGACACCGCATTAACCCGCGTCCCTTCTGGACCTAAGGCGGCGGCGAGATAGCGCACATTGGCTTCCAAGCTGGCCTTGGCAACACCCATCACATTGTAATTGGGCACAGCACGCACCGCGCCCAGATAGCTCATGGTGACAATCGCACCCTGGCGCCCTGTCATCAGGGCGCGTCCGGCTTTTGCCAACGCAGCCAAGCTGTAAGCACTGATGTCATGGGCGGCGGCAAAGCCCTCGCGGGTCACTGCATCAATATAACTGCCTTCGAGCTGTTCACGCGGCGCAAAGGCGATGGCGTGAACAATCCCATCAAGCCCATCCCAGTGCTCACCAAGGGTGGCAAAGTAGCTATCGATTTGGTCATCGCTGGCGACATCCAGTGGCAGAACCAGGGTTGAATCGCATTGGCTGGCAAGGTCTTCCACCCGCCCGCGCAATTTCTCGCTCTGATAGCTAAACGCCAGTTGCGCACCCTCGCGGTGCATTGCTTGTGCCACCCCCCAAGCAATCGAGCGGTTACTGGCAACGCCAGTGATTAGAAAACGCTTATCAGTCAAAAATCCCATCGTTATCATCCTTATTTATTGATCAACAATTGATTAAGCCGCTTGGGCACTGGCAAAGCCATAGCTCGGTGCCTGAAAAGCGAGCGGCGCCCCATTCTCTTCTAAAGACACCGTGCCCTGTTCAGCAGCGGCGATCTCCACCACCGCCAATAGCTCCGTCTCACCTGCCGCATTGCGCTGTGCCTCAACCACCTGCCCCGCCGCCTTGTCAGCACGGCTGTGTGGCGCAAACAGCGGCGCTCCTGGAGTTGGTGGCGGAGTGGCAGTGGTGTGGGCGTAATACATCCGCCGCTTGAGTTTGCCAAGATACTGCATTCGCGCCACCACTTCTTGCCCGGTATAGCAGCCTTTATGAAAACTCATGCCGTCGATGAGTTGCATATTGGCCATTTGTGGCACGAACAGATCGCGAGTTTCGGGATAAATGGTGGGGATTCCAGCACGAATGTCGTGCAAATGCCAGGTATCAGCACCCACCGGGCTGCCAGCAAGTGCCGTCCATAGCGTTTGCGCCCACTCTGGCTGGCCGACAAACAGCCAGCGCGGGAGGGTGCCAGCGACGCGGATGATATGCGATCCGTTGTCGTGGCGACTTAAGTCATCGGTTTGCTGCGGAACTGTGGTAAAATATTCTCCCAAAGCTGCCGCCTGATCGCCGAGAATACCAAAACAGGCATAATCATCACTACGATCTTCAATCTGCACCTGAGCACGCAGAACAAACATCCGCAGCCGTTGCAGCAACAGCTCAATCTGTGAGCGCGGCGCGATCAACAAAAATTCATCATTGGCAGTGATCAGACTGCGAAAATTCGCCAGCATCCGCCCTTTGGGGCTACAGTGGCTATTGAGCTGGCTATGGGTTGCAGTCAGCTCGCGCAGATCATTGCTGACCTGGGCTTGCAAAAAACGCGGCGCATCCGCCCCGCTGACTGCCACCACCCCCAGCTCCGCGAGATCAACACGCGCCAACTCTGGCTCAGCCAGTTCTAGCGTATCCGTGATGTCTTGGGTTGTAAGAAAATGATGCCATTGACTTTGCATGATCAAAAAATTCCTCTGTTGTTTAGCCCGATGCGCTCGGGCTAATGTAGAAAGATAAAATCACCGTTGTTTGAATTTCGTTTGCGCAGGAGTTGCTTTCCCTTGACCAACCAGTCTATTGCCGTCGGCAGTCTCGTGTTATACAAAATCCGCCCGGCGCTGGTGCGCGAGATGGGCGAGAAAATTGCCATTGAGCTTGACCAGGGGCAAAGCAAGCGCGTCCGCCCCAAAGATATCCAGTTGTTGCATCCTGGCCCGGTCGCGCAACTTGCGGATATTTTTCACATCCGCACACCTGATCTTGAAGAAACCCGCGAGTTACTTGATGGTGCCACCACCGATCTTGCCGAGTTGGCGGGGCTGTTGTTTGGTGATTTTACGCCAGCGAGCGCGTGGGCAACATGGGAATTGGTGCTTGAAGGGCATTATTTCGAGGGCAGCATCGATGCCATTCGCCCGCGTTCGGCAGAAACCATTGCCCAGGAGCAGGCAGAGCGTGCAGCAAAAGCCCAGGCTGAGCGCGATTGGGGTGAATTTTTATCACGCATCGAACAAGCCGCGCTGTTGCCCGAGGACAGCCCCCGATTGATTGAGGTCGAGCGACTGGCGTATCAGCAAGCCGAACAATGTCGCTTATTGCGCACCCTGGGCTATGAAGAAACACCTGCCAGCGCGCATCGGTTTTTGCTTCAGGTTGGCCACTGGCCGCCGACGGCGCATCCTTATCTGCAACGCTTTGGGGTGGCAAGCAGCGTGCCTGACGGCGTATTGCCGCCACTCGCCAGCGAAGATCGCTTAGACCTGACCCATCTGGCAGCCTGGGCGATTGATGACGAGGGCAACACCGATCCTGATGATGCGTTGAGCATTGATGGTGAACGCATCTGGGTGCATGTGGCTGATGTTGCGGCATTGGTGGCCGCTGATGATGCCATCGATCAAGAAGCCCGCGCCCGCGGCGCGAATCTCTATCTTCCCGAAGGGGTGATCCCGATGTTGCCGCCCGCAGCAACCACCGCCCTGGGATTAGGTCTCCAGCCGCTGTCCCCGGCGCTGTCCTTTGGTTTTTGCTGTGATGCCAATGGTGAACTCAGTGAGATTGAGGTGCAGCGCACCCTGATTCGCGTCACCCGCATCAGCTATGCACAGGCGCAGAGCCAATTAGAGCAGCCGCCGTTGCAACCGCTGTGGGCCGCTGCACAACGATTTCGCGCCTACCGTCTCGCCCACCAGGCGACCACTTTGCAGTTCCCTGAAGTCAATCTGCGGGTGGTCGATGGTCAGGTGCAGTTGCAATCGCTGGACTTGCTGGCATCGCGCACCTTGGTCAGCGAGGCCATGCTGATGGCTGGCACCGCTGCGGCGCGGTGGTGCCAGAGCAACCAATTGGCGATTCCCTATGCGGTGCAGCCGGCACCTGAGCGCGTTGAGCAGCCGCAATCCCTGGCTGCAATGTACGCTTATCGGCGCCAGCTCAAGCCCTCGCGCTCCAGTGTCGAGCCAGGTGCCCATGCCGGGCTGGGGCTAGACATCTATACCCGCGTCACCAGTCCGCTGCGTCGCTATGCTGATTTGCTGGTGCATCAACAACTGCGCGCCCAGCTTGGCACTGCAACGGCATTGACAGAACAACAGATTAGCGAACGCGCCAGCGTGGCCGAGATCGCCGCTGGGCTGGCGCGGCGGACGGAGCGCAATGTTAATCAGCATTGGAAACTGGTTTATTTACAGCAACATCCCAACTGGCAAGGTGAGGCGGTGATCGTCGCCCAAGAAG
>SKYD01000063.1 GCA_007128075.1 Thiorhodovibrio sp. | reverse complement strand
CTGCTCTTAGGATTTGCCGTGGTTGTTGGGCTGCTCGTCGGCAGCTTTCTCAATGTGGTGATTGTGCGGCTGCCACGGATGATGGAGCTGGAATGGCGGCGCGATTGTGCTGAAGTTCAGGATGCTGTGTCCGAACCATCCGCGCCCTTTGATCTTGCCCGCCCACCATCGCACTGTCCCGCCTGTGGTCATTCAATTCGTGCTTGGGAAAATATCCCCATCTTGAGTTATTTGTGGCTGCGCGGACGCTGTGCGGCGTGTGCAGTGCGGATTCCACTGCGCTATCCGCTGATTGAGGCACTCACCGCACTGCTGACGCTGATCGTGGTCTGGCATTTTGGTTGGAGCATGCAGATGGCAGCAGCATTAGTGTTCACTTGGGCACTGATTGCGTTGGCAGTGATTGATTTTTATACAAAATTGTTGCCGGATGTCATCACCCTACCGCTGGTGTGGCTTGGGCTGATTCTTAGCCTATTTGGTGTGTTTGTTGATAGTGAAACCGCCATCATCGGCGCGGTCAGCGGTTATGGCAGTTTCTGGCTGTTGTTTCATCTGTATCGGCTGTTCACTGGCAAGGAGGGCATGGGGCGCGGCGATTTTAAGCTGCTTGCTTTGTTTGGAGCCTGGATGGGCTGGGCTGCCTTGCCGCAAATTGTGCTCCTATCCGCACTGCCTGGTGCCATCGTTGGCATCGGGCTGATGGTCACTCAACGCCAAGAACACCAAACCCCGATTCCATTTGGCCCTTTTCTTGCTATCGCTGGTTGGATCAGTTTGCTGTGGGGCGAGGCGATTATCCAGAATTATCTACAGCTCGTTTGAGCGCGCCCCCTGCGTGCCAGCCCATTCCAACCAAGTCAATCTTCAACATGATGAGTGCTCTACCCAACACCCTTGATTGCTATCTGACTGAATCAGTGCAGCGTAGAGTTGACGAGCTGCATTTTGTCGGCAGCCAAGTCAACGCACTGCGCAAACTGTTTGGTCAATTAGCCGCTGACGCGGCACTGGAGCCGCTTGAAGAGGCGTGCTGTTAAGTGCAACAGCCAGCCTATGTTTGATCGGCATGGTCGCCGCGCCATCGTTGTCAAAAGCACAGCTTATCACTCTAGCCGATCAATGCGTGAAATGTGCCTATTGCTTGCCAGCTTGTCCAACATTTGCCTTGAGTGCGCACGAAGCCGAATCTCCGCGTGGACGGATCGCGCTCATTCAAGGCTGGGCAGGCGGTGTATTGGTCGCTCAGGGGGCAGTCGCCCAGCATCTTGATCACTGTTTAGAATGCCGCGCCTGCGAGGCAGTCTGTCCTTCCTTGGTGCAGTTTGGGACGCTGATCGACAGTGCGAGAACACAGCTCATTGCTGAGTGGCCGTGGTGGCGACGCTGGTGGCGGCAGGCGCGGCTGACGCTGCTGAGTCAGCCTAAAGTGTTGAAGTGGCTGGCGCATCTGGCAGCATTCTATTGGCGTTTGGGAATCGGAGCCATCGCCACCCGCGCTGGCATCGAACGCCAGCCATTCTTAGCCGTGGTGCATCGCTTGAGCCGTCGGTTCCAGCCGCCGTTGCCGCAAACATCCCATCCCCCGGCTGCTGTTGGTTTGTTTCTCGGCTGTGTTGCTCGTGTCACCCAGCAGGACACCCAACGCGCCATCACTCAGCTATTGACCGCACTACAGATTCCGTGGACGGTTCCACAGATGCAGGGCTGCTGCGGCGCGATGTTGCGACACAATGGCTTTGCGGCAGCGGCGGACCAACAAACCCACAAAATGCAGTCTTTTCAAGGAACCTGGGTTGGTTATTCAAGTGCTTGTGTTGCTGAATTGCAACAGCAATCAATTCATTCAGTTGAAATCTGTCGCTTTCTAGTTGATGCGCCGCAGTTGGCAACGATTCAATATCGCCCTCTCCATGGGCGTGTCGCGGTTCATGAGCCATGTTCGCACCGCCATCTGTTGCGCGACACTGCGGCGATCTACGCTCTGTTAGCAATAATTCCCGAGTTGATGGTCATGCCCATGGGCGATGCGGGGCGTTGCTGTGGTGCAGCGGGCAGTTATCTGTTAGATCATCCCGACACCGCCGCAACCCTTGGCGCGTCGAAAGTTCAGGCAATTCAGGCACTACAGCCTGATATCGTAGTGACAACAAATAGTGGCTGCGCGTTGCATCTGGAGGCGCAGCTCCGTGCCGCTGGCATATCAATTCCAGTGCTGCATCCGGTCGAGCTGTTGGCGCGGCAGTTGCCGTGCTGAACTTCTATTATTCTGTGTTCAGCGACTGAATGATCGCATCAATCTGGGCATGGTGATCGGTCAAAAAGGACAGCCCTTGGTCGGTGCCAATGGGCTTGAGTTCGTCGGGGAGTTTGGCATAGAGCGCCAAATTGGGGAGCTGTGGCAGTTGGGGATTGGTTTCTGTCCACAATAAGCTGTGATAAAGGGCGAGATTCATCACATCGATCTCGTCAATCGCGCCGGGCTTGGCTTTGTGCCAGTTGCCAGTGCGCGCCACCGCTTCGATGACTGCGCGCTCGATGCACCATTTGGTGAGCACAATCACGCTCACAGGTTTGCTGTATTCACGACACAGATGCAGAAAAATCTCAGGGTCTGGTGGATGCTCGGCCCCTTTAAACGCCGCCAACAGTGCCAGACTGCCGACATCGCTTAATAGTCCGCGCACCAACAGATCATCCGCCGAGAGCGAAAAGCGGCGCCCAAGAAAACAGGCGAGACCCGCTTTGGTGATCACCCGCTTCCAAGCCAGGGTGTAGAGTGTGCGCAGATGTGCCGATTTGGCAAAAAACGCCCCGCGCACGCTGTGCAGCAACACGATGTTTGACACCGCGTGAAACCCCAATTGCGAGATGACGCTTTCTAGGGTGGTGGCTGGGATGCGGGTGCGATAGATCGGGCTGGCAGCGTATTTAAATAACAGCGCCGTCAGCCCGGGATCGTTGCGAATCAGGGTGGCGACCTTGGGCACGGTGACATCAGGATGGGCAATGGTTGCCCGTACCTCATGCACTAAACGAGGCAGCCCCGGCAGATGGTCACTGCCTTCGAGGACTTTTTTAACTAATGCCGCCGTTTGTGGAGTGCCCAAGATCGATCCGCCCTGGCTGATAGGTTTAGATTTTACGCCCCGCGCATGAACATTGACAACATCAGATTGTTCAGTCGGTCAACAAAGGCGGCGGGGTCGTCTAGCTGCCCGCCCTCGGCAAGCTGCGCCTGATCAAACAAAATCATCCCTAGGTCATTAAAGCGCGTCTGATCGGTCTCGCTTTCCAGCCGCCGCACCAGCGGATGCTCCAGATTCAGCTCTAAGATCGGCTTGGTTGCTGGCGCGTCTTGACCGACGGATTTGAGCACCCGCGCCAGATTGGCGCTCATGTCATGCTCACCGACCACAATACATGAAGGCGAGTCCACCAGGCGGGTTGAGGCGCGCACCTCTTGAACCTTATCTTCCAACGCCTGCTTGAGCCGCTTGAGTAGATCGCCGTGCTCTTTAGCCGCTTGTTCGGTCTTGTCTTTTTCTTCCTTGTCGCCGAGCTCGGCAAGATCCAATTCGCCCTTGGTGACCGATTGCCAATGTTTGCCCTTGTATTCATGCAGATTGGTGACCAGCCACTCATCCACACGATCTGATAGCAACAGCACCTCGATACCTTTTTTGCGGAAGACTTCCAGATGCGGACTGTGCCGCGCCGCTGCCGGGCTGTCGGCAGTGATGTAATAAATTTTATCCTGCCCCTCTTTCATGCGCTCAACATAGGTGTCTAAAGACACGGTTTGAGCGTTGCCCTCGGTGACGGTGGTTGCAAATCGCATCAGGCCCGCGATGCGCTCGCGGTTGCTAAAATCCTCGGCAGGGCCTTCTTTGAGCACGCGGCCAAACTCATCCCAGAAGGTTTGATACTGCTCAGGATTCTCGGTCGCTAGGGTTTCGAGCAAGCCAAGCACGCGCTTGGTGTTGGCGGTGCGGATGGTGTCAATCTTGCGATTGTGTTGCAAAATCTCACGCGACACATTCAGCGGCAGATCGTCGGAATCGACCACCCCTTTAACAAAGCGCAGGTAATGCGGCAGCAGCTTGTCCGCTTCATCCATGATAAACACCCGCCGCACATAGAGTTTCACCCCGTGCTTTGGCTCACGATCCCACAGATCCCAGGGGGCGCGCTTGGGCACATACAGCAGGGCGGTGTATTCATTGGTGCCCTCAACCCGATTGTGCGCCCAGGTCAGCGGCTCCTCAAAATCGTGCGAAAGGTGCTTATAAAAATCTTTGTAGTCGTCGTCGCTGATCTCGGATTTGCTGCGCATCCACAGCGCAGTGCCGCGATTGACCTGCTCAAACTCTGGGGTCTGGTCTTTGGTGTCTTCGTCGTCGGCAAGCTCCTGTTTGATCATCTCGACGGGGACGGCGATATGATCCGAGAATTTGCTGATGATCGAGCGCAGTCGCCAGTCGTCGAGAAACTCTTTCTCGTCCTCTCTTAAATGTAGAATGACATCGGTGCCACGGCTGGGCTTTTCGATGTTTTCCAAGGTGTAACTGTCTTTGCCTTCTGACTCCCAGCGCACACCATGATCGGCAGTCAGCCCGGCGCGTCTTGAGATCAGCGTCACCTTGTCGGCAACGATAAATGCTGAATAAAAACCGACACCGAATTGGCCAATCAGATTGGCATCTTGTGCCGCGTTGCCGGACATCGCCTCAACAAAACGCCGCGTGCCTGAGCTGGCAATGCTGCCGATGGTCTCGGTCACTTCTTGGCGACTTAATCCGATGCCATTGTCGGAGACGGTAATCGTCCCCGCGTCTTTGTCGATCAGCACCCGCACCCGCAGGCTGGGATCATCCTCAAACAACTTGTCGTCGGTGAGTGACTCAAAGCGCAGTTTTTCAGCGGCATCAGAGGCATTTGAAATCAGTTCGCGTAAAAAAATCTCTTTATTCGAGTACAGCGAACGGATTACCAGATCTAAAACCTGGCTCACCTCAGCCTTAAACTCAAGATTTTCCTTCTGGGTATTGACTGTCATCAATTTGTTTCCTCAAACATTGCGGTTGGATCATTGGATTCGATTTGCTCGCCATTGTCGCACAGCAAGCGGCTACAATGGGGTTTCTGTACATCAGAATCGACGCAATCGACGCGCCAGTCGATAAAGGCACTATCAGACAATTTCAAGGGGGTATCTAATGGATGCGACACCAATCCACACCACGCCAATTGCAGGCCAAAAGCCAGGCACCTCGGGGCTGCGCAAAAAAGTAAAGACCTTTCAGCAGCCGCATTATCTGGAAAACTTTGTTCAGGCGATCTTTGACACCCAAACCACACTGCGTGGCGGTACGCTGGTGGTCGGTGGCGATGGTCGCTTTCATAATCGCCACGCCATTCAGACCATTGTGCGCATGGCGGCTGCCAATGGGGTGCAGCAGGTGTTGATTGGCCAGGGCGGGATTCTCTCCACCCCTGCCGCCTCGTGCCTGATTCGCAAATACCATACCCAAGGCGGGATCATTCTCTCCGCCAGCCACAATCCCGGTGGGCCAGATGAGGATTTTGGGATCAAATACAACGCTGCCAATGGTGGGCCAGCGGCGGAGTCGATCACCGATGCCATCTTTGCCCGCACCCAGACCATTGATCGCTATTTTGTGCTCGATGCTGCGCCGATTGATTTAGATCAACTCGGTGACACCCAATGTGGTGACATGACAGTGCGCGTGGTCGATGCGGTCGCTGATTATGCCGAGCTCATGGCCTCGCTGTTTGATTTTGATGCGATTCGGGCGCTGTTTGCCAGCGGCGAATTTCGGATGTGTTTTGATGCGATGCACGCTGTCACCGGCCCTTATGCCCACACCATTCTCGAACAGCAACTGGGCGCACCGGCGGGCACGGTGATCAATGGAACCCCGCTGGAAGATTTTGGCGGTGGACATCCTGATCCCAATTTGGCACATGCCAAGACCTTGGTGGCAAAAACCCTGGGCGCGGATGGAGTCGATTTTGGTGCCGCCTCTGATGGCGACGGTGACCGCAATATGATCTTAGGGCGCGATTGTTTTGTCACCCCCAGCGACAGCCTGGCCATTCTCGCCGCCAATGCGCAATTGGTGCCCGGCTATCGGCACGGCATTGCTGGAATTGCTCGCTCGATGCCCACCAGCCAAGCACCGGATCGGGTCGCCGAGGCACTGGGCATCGACTGCTTTGAGACCCCGACGGGCTGGAAATTTTTCGGCAATCTGCTCGATGCTGGACGCATCACCCTCTGTGGTGAAGAGAGCTTTGGCACTGGTTCGGATCATGTCCGCGAGAAAGATGGGCTGTGGGCGGTGCTGTTTTGGCTCAATCTGCTGGCGGTCAAGCGCCAAGCGGTGCAAGAGATCCTAAACGAGCACTGGGCGCGCTTTGGTCGTAATTATTACACCCGCCATGATTACGAAGGCATCGACAGCGAAGCGGCTGAAGGGCTGGTGCATCATCTACGGCTGCTGTTGCCACATCTGCCCGGGCAGAGCTTTGGCACCTTCACCGTTGCTTTTGCCGATGATTTTAGCTACACCGACCCGATTGATGGCAGCATCGCCAGTGCCCAAGGGCTGCGCATCGGTCTAACCGACGGCTCACGGATTGTGATGCGGTTGTCAGGCACGGGAACCCAAGGCTCGACGCTTCGGGTGTATATCGAACGCTTCGAACCAGACCCCAGCCGTCATCATCAAGATGTTCAACAGGCGCTGGAGCCGCTGATTTTAATCGCTCGCGAACTGGCGCAGATCGAGGCACGCACTGGACGCACCGCGCCTGATGTGGTGACCTAACCCCTCGCTAAAACCTACTCTTTTCTAAGCATATCTGATGTTTTCTAAAGAGTCAGTGAGGGTGCAGACCGAGCAATCCACGCAAGTGGTGAGCTATGTTGGGAAGGTCACGAAATGCCACTGTGAACGCCAGCGGTGGCCGCTTTCGACAGGGAGTAAGGAAGGAGTGAGTGGGTTTATTAGCTCCAGTCTCCTTGTCACGACAAGCCTT
>SKYD01000108.1 GCA_007128075.1 Thiorhodovibrio sp. | reverse complement strand
CCTGATCGACCATCGCCAAGGTTTGCTCGCCTGATGCAGTGCGCAGATGCAGCGTGGCTCGCTTCACTCCCGATAGGTCGTAAATAAAGCTATGCAGTCGAGCCTCCCGTGGGGCATCGCTTAGCCCACCTTGTCCCCATTGCTTGCCGCCCGGATTTTCTGGCGTGACCCAAGGCGGGAAGATCGTCGGTCCGGTTTGATCTTGGGCGCTGTTGGCGAGTCGCTTAAATTCTGACCCCGCAAATGCCCACACCGTATTCGCCGCCTTGGTCACCTGCCAATCCCAGGTTTCTTGTCCAGTCCAATACCAGTAATCGCTGGCCTCGGCAGTGAGCAACAGCCGTTGGGCGCGTTCCAGCAGTGGGCTGTCAGGGCGGGCATCTTCGAGCGTATGCACCGCATTCTGTAGCGCGGTCAGAATTGCCCAGGAATTGAGATCGGGTGAATAGCTCTCGCGATAGCGGCTAAACCATTTCATAAACTGTGGATCGCCATTATCAGCACCGCTCCATGAGCCAGGCTCCAGATGCACAGTGTGCGCCGGATCGGGCGGAAAACGCTCCAGATAATCGCCAATGCCGATCAATTCAAAGCGTGGGTCGCCTTTTAGCCAATCGAGCATCGCCGCCGTGTTGTGACGGTAATAACTCTCGGCTCCGCCGCCGTGGTTGTCGCCATCAGAATGCAGCAGAAAAAACGGCGGATGCTGTGGATCAAACCCATCGTGAGCGAGCAGATGGTCATAGACCTGACCGAGCACATCGGGATATTGCAGTGCCCCAAAGCCGCCCCGCGCATCCTCGTTGCCGATATAACGCTCGGCGGGGATGCCGATGATGCTGTGGGTGGTGCCGTCAGGATCGGTGTAAGCCAGATATTCAGGTTTAAGCACACTGGGGGCAATCTCAGAGCCAGCCCAAACATTGTGTAACCGCAGCCAGTGGTCAACCTTGGGGTTGATTTGATCCGCCTGGTTGGGCGGCAACATGCCCTCGCTGCTGCCACCATAAGGGTAGTCTTGGCAGGCGCGATAGCGATGAATCGAGTCATAGATCACCGCCTCGATGCCGGCGGCGTTGAGCGCGGGGATGATGCGCGGATGAAAGGCAGTCTCAGGTGGAAACAGATAGGGCGAGGCATCTGCACCAAAGGTGTTAGGAATCAGTTCACGGTGCCATTGAATCTGCCGCACGATGTCGCGCTCAGGAATCAACGGCATCAGCGGATGAAAAAAGCCAAAGGCAGAGAGGTTAAGCCGTGGGTATCCCAGCGCAGTCGTTGCCCCGGCGACCGCACGCAGTGGCTGTGCCCAATCGGCAAAGCGCCCACCGCAACGCCCCTCTTGCGCACACAGCTCAAGCTGTTCGATCAGCGAGCCACTCCAGCTACAGCTCAAGCCAGCATGGGGCAATCCAGAGGCGGCATATTGCTCAATCGCAGCGGCGACAAAATCAACATAAGGACCACCCCGCGAGCCAAAGATGCTGTCCTTTTCACCATCCCAATAGTGCGGGTCTGCCGCATCATAGTAGGGCTGGTGCATGTGTTTATGAATACCAAAATACAGCACTGGCTGATTGGCATCGCGCTCAACCTGCACCCTTTTGGGGGCGGGCGCTGGCGCGATATGCAGGGTACGAAATTCTTTAATCCAGTCCTCACCGCTGGCCTGTGACCAATCGGCACGACGGCAGCCCTCAATCTGCACCTGTACCTCACCGGCACGCAACAGCCCGGCGGGCACCTCGGCGCGGTAGCGATGGGTTCCATCAGCGTGCGTGGACAGCAGCTCAATCTGTGCCTGGTTGAAAATATGTTCAGTGCCAAACTGACGCACAATCACCTGCGGGAAGGGGATCGCGCCATCGGCGGTCAACTCAATGGCAAAGGTGGCATTGCTGCCATCGGCTTGGCAGGTCAATACATCGGGAAGATCAAGTGTACAAAAACGATAGAACACAGTAGTCATCAATTTAACCTTTTGGCTTTTTCATGTAGTTGATGGAGTGGGCAAAAGATCAAAGCGATAGCCCAGCAAGGCGATGTCGCGGGCAAAATGTTGGGCGACGAGTTCGGCACTGGCATCGCTGTAATAGCGGCGATAATCGGCATCACGATCCTGAGCACGGCGCAGTGCAGGCAACGGCTGTGGTTTGACACCAATGCGGGTGCAAACGCTGGCGAAATCGCTGGCAAGTTGCTCGTAGCGGCCAATAAAATCAACACAAATATCGCCGTTGAAGTCGATCAGATAATCAGTTTGTAAACTGATCGAGGTGTCGATATGATATTGATAAGGACGCTCAGGATCGAGCTTCCAGCGCAAAAAATCTTCAAAATGACGATAGGCACCAAGATGTTGCGGGCGTTCGCGCTGGATGTGATAAAACGAGCTCACCTGCAAATCCCACGGATTGCGGACAAAGGCAAACTTAAACAACGATTGAAAATAATCATGCGGCAGCATTTCTTTTGCTGCGATGATCTTAGCATGGCGTGGAAATTTTGTGCCCAGACGGTGCCCGCTGAGATGACTCAGCCGCGAACAGACAAACATCGGCAATGCCCAGGGATCGCGACGACGCACCGTCTGGAGTGCTGCCCGCACGCTGGTGCCGCCCGTTTTGGCGATGTGAACAAATAAAAAACGATAACCTGGCGATAGCAACATAGAAACAATTAAACCTGCTTGATCAGATCACGATACGCATGCCAGGTGGCGTGTCCAATCAGCGGCAATGCCACCACCAACCCAATATAAAAGGTCAGCAGCCCGATGCCAACCAACAGCACAATCAGCCCCGCCCATAGAGTCATAGGGCCGAGATTATGCCACACTGCTTGTACGCTTAGTCGCATGGCGGTTAAGCCATCGATGGGGTGGTCCATCAACAGCGGCACAGAAATCGCGCTGATCGCATAAGCAACCCACGCCAGCACGAAGCCCACCAGCAGGCTGGCGAAAACAAATGGATAGTTGTCGCCAGATAAAAAGACGGTGTTAAAAAACTGTTCCAAGGGTGGGTGCAGATTGGTGTAAAGTAAGGCAAACAAAACAAAATTGGCCATCATCCAGCATTGCATGATAATGATCAGCGCCGCAGTTAACATCGCCAGTTGGCTGTGATTGCGCCGCCACGCCTCCAACGCGTGACAGTGTTGCAATGGCTCGCCGCGCTCTAAGTGCGCGCTCATTTGATACAATCCCAGACCAATGATCGGTGCCATGAGATAAAAGCCAGCGGCAAGAAAGGGAACGATAAAAAACAGCCCCTCCAAGATCAATCCCAAGGTGATCAGGATGCTCAAGCAGACAATCGCTCCGCCATAAATCAGACTATAGCGGTGCGCCTGTTTTAGATCGCGCCAGCCTTTATCCAGCCATTCCCAGGGCTGATTGAAGGTGATGCGGTTGATCGCAAGTGTCGGTGGTGTGACAACTGGCGGTGCGGTGACGGGAGTGGTTAGGTTAGGATTCATCACAAGCCCCTGTGGTTAATTATCATTTTGTGCGATGCAAGGGGTATTCTAGCACCTCGATGGTGAATCGCCTTGCGATCAACTGATCTTTATTCTTTTATCACACCAACCTTGGACATGGAATGCTTGATTTAAATCAACAACTCAATCAACGGCGCACCTTCGCCATCATCTCACACCCTGACGCGGGCAAAACCACGCTGACTGAGAAATTGCTGTTGTTCGGGGGGGCGATCCAGATGGCTGGCACCGTCAAAGGGCGCAAGGCGGCGCGTCATGCCACCTCGGATTGGATGGAGCTTGAAAAACAGCGCGGGATTTCGGTGACTTCCTCAGTGATGCAGTTCCCTTATCAGGATGCGATTGTTAATCTGCTCGATACCCCAGGGCATGAAGATTTTTCAGAAGACACCTATCGCACCCTGACTGCAGTGGATTCGGCATTGATGGTGATTGATGCTGCCAAGGGTGTTGAGGAGCGCACCATTAAGCTGATGGATGTGTGTCGGTTGCGCGACACGCCGATTTTGACCTTTGTCAATAAGCTCGATCGTGAAGGACGCGAGGCGATTGAGATTCTCGACGAGGTGGAGAATGTGCTGCAGATTCAGTGCGCGCCAGTCACCTGGCCGATTGGCATGGGCAAGCGGTTTAAGGGCGTTTACGATCTGCGGCATGATTGCACCCATCTGTTTAGCTCGACCCACGGTGGCAAAATTCAAAGTGGCGAGATGATCGAGGGCATCAACAATCCACGAATGGATGAGCTGCTTGGTGATCAGGCACAAGAATTGCGCGATGAGATGGAGCTGGTGCAGGGGGCAAGTCACCCGCTTGATCTCGATGCCTATCGGTCAGGCAAGCAAACGCCGGTGTTTTTTGGCTCAGCGATCAATAACTTTGGGGTCAAGGAGCTGCTGGATGCCTTTGTTGACTATGCGCCGCCACCACGAGCACGCAAAACCCGCGAGCGCGTTGTGGCCCCTGGAGAAGAGCAATTTAGTGGATTTGTGTTTAAAATTCAAGCCAATATGGATCCAGCACATCGTGATCGCGTTGCTTTTTTGCGTGTTTGTTCGGGCAGTTACAAAAAAGGCATGAAGATGCGTCATGTGCGGCTGGGCAAAACAGTGCAGGTGGCGAATGCAATCACCTTTCAGGCTGATGAGCGCCGCCATGTCGAAGAGGCTTGGCCAGGAGACATCATCGGGCTACACAATCACGGCACAATTCAGATTGGCGACACCTTCACCGCTGGTGAGAATCTCAAATATGAAGGCGTGCCCTATTTTGCCCCTGAGCTATTCCGCCGCGTGGTGCTTAAAGATCCGCTGAAAACCAAATCGCTACACAAAGGCGTGGTGCAACTGTGTGAGGAGGGCGCAACCCAGGTATTTCGACCGTTCAAAAACAACGATTTCATTCTTGGCGCGGTTGGGGTGTTGCAATTTGATGTCGCCGCCTATCGACTCAAAGATGAGTACGGGGTTGAGGCGGTGGTCGAGCCAGTGACGATCCAAACTGCGCGTTGGGTGTATTGCGATGATCCCAAGGAGCTGGAGCGGTTTCGCATCAAAGCCCACGACAATCTCGCGCTCGATGGCGATGACCAATTGGTTTATTTGGCTCCAACACGGGTCAACTTAGAGCTGACCCAAGAGCGGTGGCCAGAGATTCAGTTTCTAGCCACTCGCGAATGATCAGCTAGCTAGATGCCCAGCTCATCGAGCAGATCAATATCCACATTCCCTTGGCTTGCCGCAGGAGCCGCAGCGGCAACTGCTGCTTTGGCGGCAAGCTGCTGTTTGCGGCGTTCTTCGAGAATACGATCAGGATCGGCATCTTCTGGCTCGAAATCGTGTAACTTAATGAACTCAGTTTTATCGATTGCCATCTCCATATAAAACATATTGCGTCCAGCGGTGCTAAAACCGACGCGGCGCGATTGTGGGCAATCGAGATTGGTGTCGATACTCACCATCACTTCTTTGTTAATGGTCAGCATCTTGGGCTGGTTTTGGTTGATATTGACCATCAACTCCTGTGCCACATTGCCGGTGAAATCACCGACAATTTGATTCATCAATTCACCCAGCGTATTGCCAACCTCATCCGAGGTGTGCTTGGTTGCCAATTCAGAATCTGGCATCCCCATATTTTTCATATAAGAATTGTATAATTCCATCGCCGAATGAGAGGAAAAATTAATAATAATTAACCCCGAAAAGCCACCATCAAATAAGGCAAAACAGCCAATATCGGGGCGCAAACAGGTTCTGGTAATTTTTTGCACCATCGGTGAATAAATGACGGTGGTATTGGTAGCGCGTGATAACACCTTTGTCACCGAGTTACACAAAAGCACCAAAACATCATCAGTAGAAAGAATTTTGCCTCTAGCCATTGACTTTTAATTCCAGATCACAGTGAAAGATTGAATCGCGTCTCATGGTACGCCGCGATCAACAGCGTGGCAAGTGTAAGCCGCACGACTCAGTGTCAAGTCCCGTGTGATTATGCAAAGGGTTCGCGCCGATGTGCCGCTTGAAGTCAATTCAGGTCGGGTGAAGCACTAGAGCAGCACCGCTTAGCAAAAATAATTGTACAATAGAACAAACTCAAAGCCACCCACTTGAGGCTAAATCGCTTATGCCTTCTGCCGAGCAGCTTGCTGAGGTTCGTCAGCGTATTGATCAGATTGATGCCGAGTTATTGCGGTTAATCTCCGAGCGCGCCCGCTGCGCTCAGGATGTTGCCGCGATCAAGTCTGCCGCTGGTCACAGCACCCACTATTATCGCCCCGAACGCGAGGCGGAGATTCTGCGCCGGATCAAGGCCGAGAATCCCGGCCCTTTGGACAGCGAAGAGGTGGCGCGGCTCTTCCGCGAGATTATGTCCGTCTGTTTGGCGCTCGAAAAGCCGCTGGCGGTGGGGTATCTCGGGCCGGAAGGCACCTTCACCCAGGCTGCCGCGCTCAAGCATTTTGGTCACTCGGTGAATACGCTGCCCTTTGGTGCGATCAGCGATATTTTCCGCGAAGTCGAGGCGGGTGCCTGTCATTTTGGGGTGGTGCCGGTGGAAAACTCGACTGAGGGCGTGGTCAGCCATACCTTAGATATGTTCATCCAGTCGCTGCTGAATATCGTCGGTGAGGTGACATTGCGCATTCATCATCATCTGATGACCCGTGCTGAGTCGCTGGTTTCGGTGCGCCGTGTGTATTCACATCAGCAATCGCTGGCACAATGTCGCGCCTGGCTGGATCGGCATCTGCTCCACGCCGAGCGGGTGCAGGTGGGCAGCAACGCCGAAGCCGCCCGCCGTGCTGCCGAGGAGCCAGAGTCAGCCGCCATTGCCGGTGAGGCTGCCGCCGAGCTCTATGATTTGGCGATTTTAGCGCGGCGCATTGAGGATGATCCAGGCAACACCACGCGGTTTTTAATCATCGGCCCCGAAGATGCACCACCGAGTGGCCAGGACAAAACCAGTCTGTTGCTGTCGTGTCGCAATGAATCCGGCGGATTGCATCGGCTGCTGACCCCGCTTGCCGATCATCAAATCAGCATGACCCGCATCGAATCGCGTCCCT
>SKYD01000289.1 GCA_007128075.1 Thiorhodovibrio sp. | reverse complement strand
CACCAAGGTGGAGGTCACCAGATGATCGAGCAGCTCGCGGTCATGGCTGACCAACAGTAGGGTGCCGCGAAAGTCATGCAGCAATTCTTCGAGCAATTCTAAGGTTTCGATGTCGAGATCATTGGTCGGCTCATCGAGCACCAACAGATTGGCGGGTTGCGTAAACATTTTGGCGAGCAGTAGCCGATTGCGCTCACCACCGGAGAGGGCGCTCACCGGCTGCCGCGCTCGTTCGGGTGGAAACAAAAAGTTTTTCAGATAAGACAGCACATGCTGACTGCGCCCCTGAATCTCAATCTGCTCGCGACCACCGGCAACATTGTCACACAGACTGGCGTTGGGATCGATCTGGGCGCGCATCTGATCAAAATACGCCACCTGCAACTGAGTGCCGTGACGCACCTCGCCAGTGGTTGGAATCAACTCGCCGAGTAACAGCTTAATTAGCGTGCTTTTGCCAGTGCCATTGGCACCGACAATGCCGATGCGATCCCCACGCAGAATCTGGGTGCTTAGGTCACGCACCAGCAACGGCGAATCCTGATTCCAACGAAAACTCAGTGCTTGGGTTTCAATCACCAATTTGCCGCTCTGTTCGCCGCTGTCGAGCCGCAGTCGCGCCTGACCTAAGTGTTCACGGCGTTGCTGGCGCTCACGGCGCATGTCGTAGAGCGCACGGACACGCCCCTCATTGCGGGTACGCCGTGCCTTGATGCCTTGGCGAATCCAGCGTTCTTCCTCAGCAAGTCGCTGATCAAACCGCGCCTGCTGCACAGTCTCGGCATGAAGTCGCTCATCACGGCGGCGCAGATAATTGGCATAATCCCCTGGCCAGTCAGTGAGCTGTCCACGATCAAGCTCGACAATGCGCGTCGCCAACCGCTGCAACAAGCGCCGATCATGGGTCACAAACAACACCGCGCCCGCAAAACCGAGCAGAAACTCTTCCAGCCACTCAATCCCATCAATGTCTAAATGGTTGGTCGGCTCATCGAGTAACAACAGATCCGGCTCGACGACCAGAGCACGCGCCAACAATACGCGACGGCGCAAACCACCCGACAGCGTGGCATAGATCGCATCCGGCTCCAAACCTAAACGGCTAATCACCCGCTGTGCTCGCTGCTCAATCACCCAGCCATCGGCGGCTTCGAGTTGCTGTTGCACCTGCGCTAACCGCTGTAACTTGGCGGCATCGGGCTGAGTGGCAACCTGGTGACTGAGCCAATCATGCTCACACACCAACGCGCCAAGGTCGCCCAGCCCCGAGGCAACCAGCTCTAGCACCGTTTGCTGATCATCCGTTGCCACCTCTTGGGCTAAGGTGCCCAAACGCGCACTGGGGGCTAGCCAGCGCTCGCCACTTTCGGGCACATAGTCGCCAGTGATCAGTTTGAGCAGACTGGATTTTCCCGCCCCATTGCGTCCGACCAGACACACCCGCTCGCCGCGCTCAATCTCCAGATCAACCGCTTCTAGCAGTGGCGGCCCACCAAAGGCCAAGCTGACTGCACGCAAAGACACCACAGGCATAAAAAACCACTCTTTGTTGTTTGATTATTTAAAACAATCATAGCTATAAGCGCGGTTGCTTTGGGACGCTCAGTTGCGGCCCTTGATGCCAGCGCACCAGGGCACTGGCGACAAACAGCAGGATATTGACAATCCCCACCACCACAAAGGGCGCACGCGGATCAACCGCATCATACAGATAGCCGCCAGCGAGGGTAATGAGCATGATGCCAATTGCGCCCGACACATTAAACGCGCCCAAGATCGAGCCACGCTGTTTTTCGGGAGCTTCTTGACCAATCAGCGACTGAGCACTCAGAAACACGCTAATCTGACCGATGCCAAGTAGGATAAAAAAGATTAGGCCATAGTCGGAGAGCGGATCGGCTAACAACAGCGGGGCGATGTTGCCAATCGCTGCCAACACCATACAGATTGCCAGCGCGGTGACACGATCAATGCGATCCAGCACCGGCCCTAAAATCGGTGCCCACACCAAGGCCGACAACTGGGTGATAACAAAAATCATCGTGCCATGCTTGACTGCCTCGGCAGTCTCCATGCCCAACGCCTGCCCGGCATGGGTGCCCCATAGAATCAAAAACAAGGCATTGACCGATTGATCGCCACGGGCAATAAAGGCGGCTGAATACGCCAGCGCAATGCGCGGATTGCGTGCCGCAGCAAAGCCACCGCGAAACAATTCACGCGCTGACGGGCGGTCTTTGCGCTGAATTGGAATCCCCGGGCGCAGCCCTAGCATCACGATCCCAGCAATCATAATACACAATGCCGTAATCACAAAATGGGTGATGCGTCCAGCAGCAATTCCGCTGTAGCCAGCATCAGTGAGCACCTCGGGCAGCATCCCAAAGCCTTGATTAATCACCACAATGCCGAGTCCACTGAGCACCCCGATGATTGCCACCAATTTGCCACGCGAGTGTTCAGCCGGATAATCCACCAGCACCGTCGATAACGCACCGGCGACCGCCACCACGCCCAGCCCATAGATCACCCGGTAAAAATACAGCTCATTCACCGATTGCGCTAAGGGATAGAGCACATAGGTCAGCCCTAAAAACACAAAGCCCAGGGCATAGATCGAACGCCGCCCAATGCGATCAATCAAAATGCCGGCAGGCAAAAACAGCAGCAGCGTCACCACTTCGGTTAAAAAAATCAGATAACTGCTGATCACGCCTTGCTGTTCTTGGGGTACGCCAAGATGGGCGTTGAGCACATAGGTCTGACCAACCCCGATAAAGGTCATCAGACCAATCGAGAAAAAGGCGACCAGTAAAAAAGTCCAGGCATGGCGCGGTAGCACCTCGGGGGCGAGATGAATCGGGCCGATCCGGTGACTCACATGCTCGCTCATCAACCCACCTCGTGCTTAATGGTTTCCCAGAGCTGATTCATGCGGCTGCGCAGCTCGGGTGATGGCTCTTGTCCAGCCGCACGCAAACACACCTCAACGCGATGAAAGCGGCGTTCAAAACGATGATTCGCTGCCCGTAACGCCTGTTCGGCATCGACACCAAGATGACGGGCGAGATTGACGCAGGAAAATAAAAGATCGCCAACCTCGTGGACGCGGGCATTAAAGCCATCGCGGTTGGCTATCGCCTGTTCGCACTCAACAAGCTCCTCGCGCACCTTGGCAACTACTTCATCGAGATTGTCCCAATCAAACCCGACATGGGCGGCGCGTTTTTGTAATTTTTCAGCGCGCACCAGTGCGGGCAGTGCTTGAGCCACACCATCGAGGGCGCTGATATGCTCGCGCTCGCCTTTAGCAGCCCGTTCGGCGGCTTTGGCGCGCTCCCAATTCAGACGCGCCTCATCTTCCGAGACAATATGCGCATCGCCAAACACATGCGGATGACGGCGGATCATCTTAGCGACGATTGCTTGCACTACATCTGCAAACTCAAACGCCCCGCGCTCCTCGGCCATGCGAGCATAGATCGCCACCTGATACAACAGATCGCCGAGTTCCTCGCGCAACTCAAACATATCGTCCTGCTCAATTGCCTCAGCGACCTCATAGGCCTCTTCTAAGGTATAGGGCAGAATCGACATAAAAGTTTGCTTGATATCCCAAACACAACCATGCACCGGGTCACGCAGCCGCGCCACAATGGCTAACAGAGTCTCGATCTGGCGGTGGGCATCAAGATCCTCTTCGATCTGATCCAGATTCACTGAATGCGAGGCGGTGGTCATGGTCACAGTCACCCTAAATTATTCAACATCATGCGCTAAACGCAAGCCAATTGTGCTGCTGTGTTGCGCTGGAATCGTTCGATAACGGGCAGCCGCCCGCAGTCGATGCTCGCTATTTTCCCACGAGCCACCGCGAAAGACCCGCGGTCCGGGGTGACGAAAATCAGCACAGCGCTGCTCACCGCCAGTATAGTCGGCATCATAAAGTGAACAAGTCCACTCCCAAACATTGCCGCTCATGTCATGCAAGGTGGCATCATTGGCTTGCCTAGTGCCAACATCCTGAGGCGTACCATCGCTGTTGTTGGCAAACCAGGCCACCGCATCGGCGAGTTCGCTGCCACAATAACGATCTGGCTGACCTCCAGCACGACAGGCATATTCCCATTCGGCCTCGGTGGGTAGCCGATAATTTTTGCCGGTGCGCTCGTTGAGTCGTTCTATATAGTCCATGGCATCGTACCAACTCACCGACTCCACCGGACAATCGGGGCATTTGGCAAAGCGCGACGGATTGCGGCGCATGATCGCCCGCCATTCTTTTTGAGTGACCTCGTATTTGCCGATCAAAAATTCCTCGACGCAAACCTCGTGCAATCGTTCATTGTCGCGGCGATTGAGGTCATCGACATGGCTGCCCATCTGATAGCAGCCGCCCTTGAGCGGCACCAGATGCGGGTCTTCAAAGGTCGCGCCAAATTCACAGCCAGTGAGTAGCAGCGCCAGCCCAACAGCGAGCATTGGTCTTAAATGATAAAAGCGTTTCAGCATGGTGGTTGCCTCTCACACATCAAGTGTCATCCACACCGGACAATGATCCGATGGCTTGTCCAGTGCGCGGATCGCATAATCGATCCCGGCATCTTGCAAGCGATCACGCACCGGTGCAGTGATTAACATTAAATCAATCCGTAGTCCGCGTTTTGGCTCGCGCTCAAAGCCCCGCGAGCGATAATCAAACCAGCTAAAGGCATCGTCAAGCTGAGGATGGCGCACCCGAAAGCTGTCATGCAATCCCCAGGCACAGAGTTGCTGTAACCACTCGCGCTCTTCGGGCAAAAAGCAGCATTTGCCACTGCGCCGCCAGCGTTGGGCATTCTCGGCTCCAATGCCAATATCCGCATCGAGCGGGGCAACATTCATATCCCCCATCACCACCAGCGGCTGCTGGGGCGAGAACTGAGTGCGCAGATAGTCCAGCAATCCAGCATAGAACGCCCGTTTGGCAGGAAATTTCAGTGGATGATCGCGCTGTTCACCTTGCGGAAAATAGCCGTTGATCACCACCAATTGTTGATCGCCAAGCCACGGCAAATAGCCGGTGATCAGCCGCCGCTGGGCATCAGGTGGATCATTGGGCAGTCCTTTGACCACCTGGTGCAATGGCTGCGTGGTCAGCAGTGCCACCCCATAATGCCCTTTTTGACCATGTGCATGAACCTCATAGCCGAGGGCATTGAGTGCAGTGATCGGAAAATCGGCATCAGCCACCTTCGATTCCTGAATGCCAATCAGATCTGGCGCACGCTGCTCTTTAAGCGCCTGCAACTGGTGCAGCCGACTGCGCACCCCGTTGACATTAAATGAAACCAGTGTCAGAGCCATTAGGGCAAGATCAAGATCGGGGTGCCGTCAGCGACCAGCTCCCAGATCTCGTCCATCTCCTCATTGCTCACCGCAATGCAGCCATCGGTCCAGTCGATGCGCATGTATTCCTCGATCAGAGTGGGCGATGTCACCTGATTGGGTAGACCGTGGATCATAATATGGCTGCCTGGGTTGACCCCCATCGCCTCAGCAAATGCACGGTCACGCGCATTGGGATAAGAGATATGGATCGATTTATGAAAGCGGCTGTTGGGATTGCGCCAATCGAGAATATACTCCCCTTCCGGGGTGCGTTGATCGCCTTCCTGCATCTTATGTCCCACCGGTGACTTGCCCAGACGAATCGAATAGGCGCGAATCAGTTGGTTGTTGTTGTACAGCTCCATCCGGCGCTCTGCTTTGTGAACGATGACCCGATCAGCAAAGCTGTCATCGACTGGCGGCGGCGGTGGGCGCGGAACGCAACTCACCGCCAGCACCAGCAGCACACCAAGAAGAAGACGCTGGATCATCATGCAATGGCGGTTGAGCTTTTCAACGCCGGCCGTGGCACCGCTGTGGGACGCGCAAACTGTGCCAAGACCTGATCGCGCTCGCCAAAGGCCTCGACCATGCCCTCGCGCAGCACCACGATTTTATCCACGCTGTTGAGTACATTGAGCCGATGGGTGATCAATAGCACCGTCGAGCCTTCGGCTTTGAGCTGGGCAATGGCTTTAACCAGCGCCGCCTCGCCTTGGTCGTCGAGATTGGAGTTTGGCTCATCGAGAATTACAAACACCGGTCGTCCATACATCGCACGCGCCAACCCGATGCGCTGGCGTTGGCCACCTGAGAGCACCGCTCCGCCATCGCCAACCGGGGTGTCGTAGCCTTTGGGCAGGCGCAGAATCATCTCATGCACCTGGGCGCGCTTGGCAGCAGCCACCACTTGCTCGGCATCCACTGCCCCGAAGCGGGCGATATTCTCACCCACAGTACCATTAAATAGCTCAATGTCTTGCGGCAGATAGCCAACATGCGGGCCAAGCTCTTCACGGTTCCATTGGCTAATGTCGGCACCGCTCAAGCGCACCTTGCCCGAGGCAATCGGCCACACCCCCAGCAGCACCCGCGCCAGCGTCGATTTACCTGCCGCACTGGGGCCGATGATGCCGACGATCTCGCCTGGCTCGACCTCAAAACGCACCCCGCGCAACACCGGAAACTGCACCCCGGGCGGGGCTGCGACCACATTTTCCACACTCAGCCGCCCATCGGGAGGTGGCAGGCTCATCGCCCGCTGGCGCGCCGGAATCGCTTGCAGCAGATCTTGCAGCCGTCGATAGGCTGACCGCGCTGATAAAAAGCCTTTCCAACTGCCGATCAACAGATCAATCGGAGCCAGGGCGCGCCCTAAAATGATCGAGCCAGCGATCATCATTCCGGGGGTGATCTCGTGGCTGATGGCAAGAAAAGCACCCAGCCCCAAGGTCATCGACTGCAAAGTGATGCGCAGGGTTTTACTCAAGCTGGTTAACACCCCGGCGCGGTCACTTGCCAGTGCTTGGAGTTTTAATAGCTCTTTGTGCTGTTCCAGCCAGCGGTCGCGCATGTTGGTGCGCATCCCCATCGCCTCCATCGCCTCAGAGTTGCGCAGATTGCCACTGACCAGATTGCGCCCGCTGATTGCCAGTCCATTGGCTTTTGCCAGCGGCTCGCGGGTCATCATATTGTTGGCAGTCGCCACCGCAATCAGCACCAGCGCACCGATAAT
>SKYD01000127.1 GCA_007128075.1 Thiorhodovibrio sp. | reverse complement strand
TCGTCGATGGCATCCTGCCCAAGCCGTTCCTGCCCAGTGGGTTGTTTGATGCCATTATCAATCTTTTTGCCGAACCTGAGCCGACGACGACTGACCAGGCACCCGCAGCCGAGCAGCCCACATTGCCCGAGCGCCAGGTGCTGTTAGTGGAAGATAACGCGCTGAATCAGCAACTGGCGACGGTGCTGTTAGAAAAGCTCGGGATGCAGGTGACCATCGCCAATCATGGGCAAGAATGTCTGGAGTGGCTGAATAAAGCAGAATTTGACGCAGTGTTCATGGACATGCAAATGCCGGTGATGGACGGTCTGACCGCCACCCGCGCCATTCGCCAGCAGCCGCGGTTTGGTGACCTGCCAATCATCGCCATGACCGCCAATGCTTTGGTGGGAGACCGCGACATCTGCATCGAGGCGGGCATGAACGATTATGTCGCCAAGCCAATCGATCCCGATCAGCTTGCTGCCGTACTCCAACGCCAATTACCGCCGGTGGGCAAAGCCGCGGCTGCTGAATCAACACCAGAACCAGAGCCACAATCAACGCCACCTGCTGCAACCAACTTGCCGCCGTTGCCCGGGCTAGACAGCGAGCGGGCGTTGCGACGCATGGGCGATCATGCCGAGTTGTATTTGGATCTTGTGTTCAAGAGCCGCGCCCATTTTCGCACCGAACTGGAGGCGTTGCAGTCCACCTTGCCTGACCCCGACCAGCATCCCGATGCACGGCGGCACGCCCACACCATTAAGGGGCTGGCTGCCAACATTGGCGCACAAGCGGTGATCGAGCACGCCCTGGCACTGGAACAAGCCATCGCCGACGCCCAGCCGCTCGCCGCATGTCAGGCACTGTTGCAATTGTTAGAACATGCGCTGGAGCCAATCATCGCCACCATTGACCAAGCTGAAGCGGTGTGGCATAGCACACAGCAACCATCAACTGCAAACACGACCACCATCAATCGTGAACACTTTGTCGTTGCCAAAGACTTGTTGCAAAACTTCGATGCCCAAGCCCGCGAAGCAGTGAGCCAATTGTGCGCTCAACTCAGCGATGGACCGCTGGCACCTCAAGCACAGCAGTTGCTCAAAACCGTCAACGACTATGATTTCGAGATTGCGCTGGAGCAATTAACCCAACTGGCAGCGGAGCTGGGGATGGAGATGGAGATGACCGATTAAGCCCGCCCCAATGTTTTAACAGTCGGGGCGGTTCGCGAACCGCCCCTACACACCAACAATCGACCGAGGAACTTCCTATGCAAGCCATCGAATTCTGTGCTGCTGTTGAAAATGGACGGCTGCCCCTCCCTGAAGAACTTAAAAAACTGGAGCGTCAGCAGGTGCGCGTGATTGTGCTCATTGAACAGGATTTGCAAGAACAAAACGAAGTTTGTCTATTTGCCAACCACGCAGCCAATCAAATAAAAGAATGGCAGGACAGCGCAGAGGATGATGTATGGACTTAAAAATCGGCAATCTTGTGCTCTGCGAGTTCTATTTTTCAGATGCCAGGCAGAGCAAACGGCGACCCGTATTGGTCTTTAAGAACAACCTGCCTTTTGATGATTTCGTGGGCATTCCTGTCAGCAGCCAGATTCACCAACTACACGCAGATGAATATGTGATTGAGCAGACTGATTTTATGCAGGGTCAGTTGCCCAAGCCTTCCAAAGTCATGATTAGAAAAACTTTTGTGATCTCCAAACAGATTGTCATTAAACACTATGATCGCCTGACACCGCAGAGCCAGCAACATTTGCAACAGGCATTTTGTCGTTACTTTGGATGCAGTTGAGCAAGCAAGAACTTTGATGAAGTCGTTTCACCATCAATTCCCACCGAGTATGAAGTAGGTCGCCGCCGTCGAACCCGAGGACAGGGTGCTGCTCAAAAAAGCCGAAATCTGAGAAGATGCACGGTAGATTGTGCGTATACATTGTAACCATGCACTTGGAGAAACACATTATGCAGACAAACATTTTTCGCAGCGGGAACTCGCTTGCGGTTCGGATTCCAAAAGAACTTTCGTTCGCAAATCATGGCGAAAGCGTGCAAATAGAACGAGTTGGCGCGACGCTGGTTATTCGCCCCTTGGATAAACAGTCGCTTGCGGACTTAATGGATGTTTGCGCCATGTTTTCGTCTGATTTTATGGCGGACGGACGCGATCTGGCACCGGAAGTTGAGCGGGAAGTGTGCGATCAATGACCTATTTGCTCGACACCAACATTTGTATCTACCTGATACAACGCCGACCTGTGTCACTTGTGAAGCGATTGAGTGCAGTGAATCACGGTGATCTTGGTATGTCGATGATTACCTATGCTGAACTTCGGGTTGGTATTGAAAAAAATGTCAGTTCGCGGGTGCAAAATGAAAAAGCCCTGGAGCTTTTTGAACAGCGTGTACCATGCCTGCCCTTCGATCAAGCGGCGGCGAATGCTTACGGTATTTTGCGTGCGATGGTGCCAGATCGCCGACGCAACGCCATGGATCGTTTGATTGCGGCTCACGCAATCAGTTTGAATGCAATTTTAGTAACCAATAACACGGAAGATTTTAAGGATTATCCGGGGCTTGCTGTCGAGAATTGGATCAAAGATTGAAGTTTCCCGATCACCGCAATTTCCAAACATTGCAACAGGGTGAATACATCGTCTTATCACTGTCGGGGCGGTTCGCGAACCGGTCCGACTCAACGATTGCTGCTAGGTCGATTTAATTCTGGGGAATTAAATTATCCGAATAAACACTTAACAAGGTGGTCTTATGAGAACATTCGAAGAAATTAAGATAGAAATCGAAGCTCTTCCTCATATTGAATATATGAAACTCATGCACTGGTTATCTGAGCATGATTGGGACATGTGGGATGAGGAAATCGAAAAAGACTCCGCTGCCGGAAAACTAGATTTTCTTATAAATGATGATAGTTTAATCAATGGCTAATTGGTCTAACACGGTGTTCTAGCCGAAGATGGTTGAGCGAGACCGCAACCGATTCGGCTGAACTTGGCGTTATGTCAAATAATTAGGGGGTGATCATGGATTGGGCATCAGTCATCAATAATCCTTTCTTGAAAGATCTTCCATTTAAAATCGAACTCGATCAATGGGGAAGGCTCCTTATGAGCCCTGCCAGCAATCATCATGGAAATCTTCAGTTTGAAACGGGTGCTAAAATTAGGGATATCAAAAAGGGCAAAGGCAAAATCATTATCAAATGCTCAATTCACACCAGCCAAGGTGTTAAAGTTGCGGATGTTGCATGGGCATCAGATTCATTTATTGAAAAATTTGGATTTGAAACCCCCTACAAACGCGCTCCAGAGATCTGTGTTGAAGTTATTTCTCCCTCAAATTCTCAGGGTGAGATTGATGAAAAAATTGAATTATATCTCTCCAAAGGCGCACATGAAGTTTGGATAGTGAGCGAGGACGGCAAAATTCGATACTATACCCACGCAAGCGAAATTAAAGAGAGCGAAGAAATTCGTCGATAACTGTCCGGAAATTCGGATTTCGACATGGTTAGCGACTTAACTTTTATCTGGCATTGCTGCCCGAATTGCGCCACCAAGTGCAGGCGTTTTGTGAGCTTGTTGCAGCATGAGATTGACAGACGAACAGATTGCAAGCATCCGCCAGGCAGCGGCAACGGCGTTCGGAGCCGAGACCTGTGTCACCTTATTCGGCTCTCGCGTCGATGATAATCAACGCGGCGGCGATATTGATCTGTTGATTCAGCCCACTCAGTCAGATCAGCTTTTGCGGCGCAAATTGCGGTTTTTGGCTTTATTAGAACACGAACTGGGAGAGCGGAAAATCGATGTCGTCGTCGAATATCCCGATGATCAGCGACCCATCGTTAGCGTGGCACATGAAACAGGTGTGGTGTTGTGAAGCAATTCCCAGAAAGTCTTGCACTTGAGCAGGCGCTCACGATTGTGCGAATCCATCGTCAGGCACTGGCTGAGGCGTTAGATGATCTCCAGCAGCGTCCTCTGGGAATCGCGCAACTGCAAAACCTTTCTAAAGCGGATCGACGCTTGCTCGATCAATTTGCCTATCGCTACACACGCCTGCAAGACGACATGGGCATCAAACTGATGCCCGCGATTTTACGCATTTTGCAAGAAGATGTCGCCAGGATGTCGATGCTCGACCGCTTAAATCGGCTAGAGCAACTCGGCTGGCTGCCTTCGGCTGAAGAATGGGCCGATCTGCGCCGAGTGCGTAACGAATTTGCGCATGATTATCCAGATACGGTGGCAGAGCGGTTTGAGCGGCTGCAACTTGCGCGAGCCGCGGCACAGCGGCTGTTGGAAATTTTGGCGCACTTTGAACAGCAAATTCAGCAGCGATTGCCCCGCGCATCAAGTTAAGCAAAATCAGGAAACGCATCATGTCAACCGCCGCTTGATTGCCCTGGCATTGCTGCACGAATTGCGCCACCAAGTGTAGGCGTTTTGTGAGTATGTTGCTCAACTATGATTAGGATGCCGCTCAAATTTTCTCACTGTAGGGGCGGTTCGCGAACAGCCCCTACATTGTGGACATTGTGACGAACCGCCCTTTTTTAAATTCACGCCATGCGCACGGATTCTCTGAATCGTCGTTACGCTTGAAAAATTGCACTCTAGCACACACCTAAGCACCAAGCAACAGAAAAAACGCCAAGCAGCTTATTGTAACCAACGCGATTTTTTTACACATGATTTTATCATCGCACGAGGCTTGACAGCTAACTTTGTGTTTGAAGCTGACTGACAAGCTGTTCGAGTTTGGTCTGGCGATCTTGGGGGTGTTCCATCGTCGCATAAAAGTGCAATGTCCCCTGTGCCTGATCGAGCTTAAAGTGCTTGGGGTGTTGTTGAACAAGTTGCACGAGACGCATGGGGTCGATGTTGGGTTGTTCGCCGAAAACAATCCGTCCGCCCTTGGCACCAACCTCGACCTTGCGAATGCCCAGGGGCTGGAGTTTGAGCTTGAGTGCGGTGATGGCAAACAACTGTTTGGCAGGGTCGGGCAACAGCCCAAAGCGGTCGATCATCTCGACTTGCAGTTCACGCAAGTGCTCGGCAGTGGCAACGCTGGCGATGCGTTTGTAAGTGATCAGTCGAGTGTGGACATCGGGCAGATAGTCTTCCGGCAACAAGGCGGGTACGCCAAGATCAATCTCGGCTCCGTGATCGAGCGGGCGATCCAGCTCAGGCGAGCTGCCCGCTTTGAGTGCTGCCACGGCGCGTTCTAATAGCTCCATATAGAGTGTGAAGCCGATTTCGTGAATCTGCCCCGATTGCTCATCACCCAACAGCTCACCCGCGCCGCGAATCTCTAAATCATGGGTGGCTAAGGTAAAGCCCGCGCCCAAATCTTCCAGTGATTCAATCGCTTCTAAGCGTTTTTGGGCATCGGTCGTTATCGTCTTTGGCGGTGGCACGATCAGATAAGCATAGGCGCGATGGTGCGAGCGTCCGACCCGTCCACGCAATTGATGAAGCTGGGCAAGGCCGAGTTTATCGGCACGGTGGATAAAAATCGTATTCGCGGTGGGGACATCGATGCCGCTTTCGATGATGGTGCTGCACACCAAAAGATTGAACCGCCGATGATAAAAATCACGCATCACCCGTTCCAGCTCTAGCTCGCGCATCTGACCGTGGGCAATGGCAATCCGCGCCTCGGGCATCAATGCCGCAAGTTTTTCTGCCATGGTGTCAATGGTCGCCACCTCATTGTGCAGAAAATAAATCTGCCCACCACGGCGAATCTCGCGCAGGCAGCCTTCCTGAATCAGCCCATCATTCCACGGGGAAACAAAGGTTTTGATCGGATGCCGTGCCACCGGCGGGGTGGCGATGATCGACAGGTCGCGCAGCCCCGACATCGCCATATTGAGCGTGCGCGGGATCGGGGTGGCGGTCAGAGTGAGGATATCGACTTCAGCGCGTAGACTTTTCAGCCGCTCTTTGTGGCGCACCCCAAAGCGATGTTCTTCGTCGATGATCACCAGCCCAAGCTGCTTAAAGCACACTGTGGGCTGCAGCAATTTGTGGGTGCCGATCACAATGTCGATACTGCCAGCGGCAAGCCCATCGAGAATCTGTTGTTGCTCCTTGGCAGTGCGAAACCGCGACAGGCTTGCCACCCGCATCGGCCAGTCAGCAAAACGGTCAGCAAAATTTTGGTGATGTTGTTGCGCCAGCAAGGTGGTTGGCACCAACACCGCGACCTGTTGGCCATTGCTGGCGGCGACAAAAGCAGCCCGCATCGCCACCTCGGTTTTGCCAAAACCAACATCACCGCACACCACCCGATCCATCGGCTGGGGCGCTGCCATATCGGCCAAGATCGCCTCAATAGCGCGTTGCTGATCTGGGGTTTCTTCAAATTCAAAGGCGGCGGCAAATGCTTGATAGTCCGCGCCCAAAGCAGTCAGCGGCTGCCCCTGACGCGCAGCACGCCGTGCATAAATTTCTAACAATTCAGCGGCGACATCCTGAACTTTTTGCGCGGCTTTGCGGCGGGCTTTGTCCCATTGATCGCTGCCCAGCCGATGCAAGGGCGCTTGCTCGGGTGCTGCGCCAGTGTAGCGTGAGATCAGATGTAGTGAACTCACTGGCACATAGAGTTTATCGCCACGGGCATAGTCGAGGGCAAGAAACTCGCTGGCGATGCCGCCCACCTCCAAGGTTTGCAGCCCAACAAAGCGTCCCACGCCGTGTACCTCATGCACCACGGGTGCGCCAGGATGCAGCTCAGTGAGATTGCGGACAATGGCATCCTGATCGCGGACCTTGCTACTGCGTCGCTCCTGGCGCACCCGCTCGCCATAAAGCTGGGTTTCGGTGATCAGCCCCAACTCATCGCGCTCCAGCCACAGCGGCTGTTCCAGATCAGCCACGGTCAGCGCCAGCGGCATGGTGCCCCGAACAAAGCTTGCCCAGTCGGCGACCAGCTCCGGCTGAATCGACCCGTTCGCCAATTGCTCAACAAGCTGTTCACGCCGGCCAGCACTCTCCGCTACCAACAGCACCCGCTGTTCATGATTGGCGAGCAAATCACGCAAGTCTGCCGCAGGTTCGGCGGTACGCACAGCAAAGGACAC
>SKYD01000209.1 GCA_007128075.1 Thiorhodovibrio sp. | reverse complement strand
TTATAGCTGCCTTCAAAGGTGGCGTTGCCATTGACAAACCGCTTCTCGCGCAGCGCCGCCATCGCAAGCATGTTGCGGTTATCGCCTTCGCGTCCGACAGTGAGATTCACACTCCAAGTATCACCAGCTTTGGGCTGCCCAAAGGCATCGGTTGGCTCGCCATGGATGTCAAATGTCCAATCCGGACCGGTAATTGTGGTCACTGCTGGTTGTGGGGTTTCCAATGGAGTAGAAGAAACTTGCGCTACTTCAAAGGTTTCTCCATTTTCTGGAATGCCGCGAATTTTTAATTCCCAGCCGTTGCTGGTAATGGTCGTGGTGCCGGAGGTATCGCGGGCAAAGGATTCTCCGTTGACCACAAAGGCACCATCATTATAGGTCACGACTGCTTCAGTGACAGCAGCAGGATCGGTGGTGACCAGTCGAAAGCCTTCAATGATTGCAGGGCCGATATTGGTACTGTCGCTATAGGTCGGGCTATACACATTAAAGTTTTCGCCGTCATAGATCACAGCAGCCGGGGTTGTGGTCAGTGGGTCAAAATCGGCGCTTGCCTCAAGACCAACTGCCAGCGCTTTTTGCGTGTTGTGTGGGTACGCCAACGCCCCTGATGCCGTGGCAATTTTGGCACCGTCGGTCATGATCAGATCAAACATATCTGGCGCGTGGCGCGTTGGCTGAATCAGCCATTGATCTTTTTCGGCGGGGTCTAAATCACTGATATCAATACGCATCCCATGCGCTTCAATGACATCGCCGCCATTGTTCGCAGCAATCAATGCGCCAGTGTCTTGGCGATACAGATTAAAATTGCCGTCTTCAAACGCGAGACGATAATCGCTGTTGGTGAGTTGATTGATGGCACCAGGGATAAATTCAATCGTCGGCACCTCGCGGGTTGAATTTCTTGGATAAAAACTGACACTCGGCTCGGGAACCTCAAACATCGCCTCGCCTAAATCGCCATTGCTATCCAATCCAAGCTGATTTTGGCGATTAAATTCAGTGCCTAAAGTGACCGCCAATAGCCCTAAGCCATTTTGGGCTGGATCAAGAATCTCATGGCGGGTGCGCAACAAACCGCCCAATTCGCCACCGCTGATCAAGCGGGTGACATTGACCACTGATCCCTTGCCGTTCTGATCCATCAGACCAATATCGAGATTGCGCCAATCACCAGTGAGTGATTCGGCACTCATCTTTGAAGCGTGTGTAGACAAGACCAACGGCTGCCCTGAGCCGATATAAACACTGATCGAGCGGTCTTTTTGCTCGACCACCTGAATATCGATTTTTTCAGCCAGCCGATTGAGCAATACCCCGCGTTTGTCGAGCAGATCATTTGGCTCACTGTCTCGGGCACCATAGGCGTTGACGATTTCGTGATTGAGTTGCGCTAAATTGCTCGCCAAGGCATTGATGTCTTCAACATTGCTTTCAATCTGGCGATTAAGAAAGCTGCGCTGCTCTGTGATGCGGTCATAAAGAGCGTGAAAGCGTTCAACCAGCGAATCTGCTTGCCCTAAAAATACGGTACGCGCTGCTGAGCTTGTTGGATCGTTGGCAACATCATTGGCAGCATTAAAGAACGCACTCAGCGGGGGGGCGAGACCAGTGCGTGAATCAGCGAGCAAATTGTCCATGCGCTCGGCATAGTCACTGCGGATTAAACTATTGTTATAGCCTGATAAATTATTGCGTATTTGATGATCAATAAACTCATCTTGCATGCGCCGGATGGTATCAATTTGTACCCCTTGGCCGAAAAAGACATTGCGAATTTGTTGCGGGGTTGCATTCGAGGTTTCGAGCCGTTGACGGCTATAGCCCTCGGTATTGGCATTCGCAATGTTATGTGAAGTGGTGTTTAAGGCGACCTGGGCAGTCATCAAACCGGTTGCGCCAATATTCAACAAGCTCATGATGTTGTTCCATTGAATTGATTAAAAAAATACTAGCCCTGATTTTGGGTATCGGCAACTCTGGGGGTTTCTTGAGTCGGAGCGCGAGCAACGACGCGATTGATATGATCATAAATACCGAGAATTTTATTGGCATATTGTGGATCAGTGGCATAGCCCGCCCGTTGCAAACCACGCACAAATTCGCGGCTGTTGCGACTTTGCAAGGCATCGCGATAGCGCGGATTGCGATGCAAAAAATCAACATAATCAAGAAAAGATTCTTCGGGGCTGGCATAGGCGCGAAACCGCGCCCGTTCGCGCTGGGCAACGCCATTGCGATATTCCAGCGTCCCGACACTCACCGCATCCCCAGTCCAGCGCCGATCCGCCTTGATGCCAAACAGGTTATAACTGCTGCTGCCATCAGCGCGGCGTGGAATATGCCGCCCCCAACCAGTTTCAAGCGCACTTTGTGCCAACAACACCAATGGATCAAAGCCCAACACCTCGCCAGCCGCCTCCGCCTGTGGGTGCAGAATCTGCACAAACTCTTCAGCATTCTTCGGCGGCCAAGTCAGATTGGTCGGAGGAGTATTCGAGCGCGGACGGGTGACTCGTGATCGCTGGCGCACTCTAGGTTCGCTTGCTGAGGCATCGTCAGTCATGATCATCCGATACAGCCACGGGTTGCGCTCTGGCAGATGCAGCGTTGTCGGATCCGGCGGCTCGGCACCGAGGTTGGCCTGAGTGCTGAGCTGCTGCATGAGCATATCGCGGATGCCTAGCCCCTGACCTTCGCTGACCAGGCGCGCCACCTCTTGATCGTAGAGATCACGATACAGATCAGTGTGGGAAGAGCCAAAAAGCTCATCGCCAAAGGAGGCCGAGCGCATCTGCTTGAGCATCTGCCCAATGAGCAACGCCTCAAACGCCCGCGCCGTCGCCTCTAGTCCTTCCGTATCACCTTGGGCGGCGGCCTGTCTTAGATCATGCAGCCCGGTAGGGTCGGATGCCAACCCACGCCCGTGGGTTGCTTGACGCAGGGCAAGATTGGCGGCGGTGGAATCAAGCGGCAACATTAGATCACGACCAACTCAGCACGCAGTGCGCCCGCCTCGCGCAATGCTTGCAAGATCGATAATAGATCGCCCGGTGCCACCCCAACATTGTTGACCGCACGCACGATGTCATCCAGCGTGGTGCCTGGGTCAAATAAGAACATGCGGGCATCGTCTTGGGTAATGTCAATACCCGTTTGCGGCACGACCGCCGTTTGTCCACCGCCAAAGGGTTGCGGCTGCACCACGGTTGGATCCTCGCTGATGGTTACAGTGAGATTGCCATGCGAGACCGCAGCAGGCAGCACCCGCACATTGGCACCCATGACAATGGTTCCTGTGCGAGCGTTAATAATCACCCGCGCCGGGGCAATGCCCGGCTGCACCGGTAAATTTTCCAAGGTCGCGACAAAGGCAACGCGATCACTGGGATGAGCTGGCGCACGCACACGGACTGATGAGCCATCGAGTGCCTCGGCGACCCCGTCACCAAAGGTGTTGTTAATCGCTTCTTTGAGCCGATTGGCAGTGGTAAAATCGGAGCGATTGAGATTGAGCACCAGAGTGGGGGTGTGCGCAAACGGGTTCGGCACCTCACGCTCGACGGTTGCCCCATTGGGAATCCGCCCAACACTGGGCACATTCACGGTAATCCGGCTGCCATCCGCACCCTCGGCACCAAAGCCACCGACAATCAGATCGCCCTGCGCCATCGCATAGATCTGCCCATCTGCACCTTTGAGCGGGCTTAACAACAGCGTTCCGCCGCGCAGACTATCAGCGTTGCCCATCGAGGACACAGTGACATCAATCCGCTGTCCGGCTTTCGCAAAAGGCGGCAGATTGGTGGTGAGCATGACCGCCGCGACATTTCTAAGCTGCGGGTTGACATTGGGTGGCAAGGTCACGCCCAGTTGCCCGAGCATGTTTTTAAGACTTTGCACCGTAAACGGGGTTTGGGTGGTGCGATCCCCAGTGCCATCCAGCCCCACCACCAGACCATAGCCGACCAACTGGTTATCGCGCACCCCGGCAAAGGTGGCAAGGTCTTTAATCCGCTCCTGACCAGGGGCGGCAGGTGGGATTTGATTCCCCGCCAGCAGTGGCGCGGCAACAGTCAGCAATAGGCTGACCAATGCAATGAAAAACCAAGTGCGACGCATCTTATTTCCCCCACTCACATTTCTAGACACTCGCGTAGGGGCGGTTCGCGAACCGCCCCGACTGTTCCCATGTTCGGATCATTGATCAAATGGCTACAGTGGCCAGAAGGCACTGACAAAAAAGCGCGTCACCCAGCCCATCGTATTGCTGTCTGCCAAGGCACCAGTGCCGCCGTAATAGACCTGCACATCAGCAATCTGGGTCGAAAGCACGGTGTTATTGGCGGTAATATCCACCGGGCGCACAATGCCGCGCAGCCGGACATATTCTTTGCCCTGATTAAGCCCCAGCCATTTCTCGCCCTGCACCAGCAGATTGCCATTGCTGAGCACATCGGCAACCGTGACCGTAATCTGACCGCTCAGGCGATTGCTTTGCGAGGAGGTTCCCGAGCCATCAAAGGAGCGATCCCCGCTGGCATTGATCCCGCCGATCAGCGATTGATCGGTGGTATTGAGTCGCCGTCCGAACAAATCCAGATTACCGACATTCATGTCGATCTCGCTGCCCTTGGACACCGAAGTCGTCGCAGATTTTGCAGCATTGGTCTGTTCAACCAAGACCACACTAAGCAAATCTCCGATCCGTCGCGCTTTATAATCCTCAAACAGCCCCTGGCTTTGCATTGGCTGATAGATCGCGCCGTTATTAAACGCCTGCGGAATCGGCTGCATCGGCGGTACGGGGAGATGCTCAGGGCTATCGCCTGGCTTGGGGCGCACGGTCTCACAGCCCGCCAGCGACCAGGTTGCCATCAAAAGACACAGGGCTTTGAGTCGGAAAGTCATTGTTCACACCTCAGCGATTAGCTACCGAGTCGGTTGTTGGCGTATTGCAGCATCTGATCAGCAGCCGCCACCGCTTTGGTGTTTACTTCATAGGAACGCTGGGTTTCGATCATGTTGACCAATTCCTCAGCAATGTTGACATTGCTGGTTTCCAGCATCCCTTGCACCACAGTGCCTAAGCCGTTGAGCCCGGGATTGCCCTCTTGTGCCGCGCCCGAGGCGGCGGTTTCCAGATACAGATTTTCACCCATCGGTTGCAGTCCGGCGGGGTTGATAAAATCCGCCAATTGCACCTGACCAAGCTCTTGTGGCTCGGGCTGATTGGGCAGTTGGGCGCTCACCGTGCCATCTTTGCCGATACTAAGAAACAGCGTTTCTTCAGGGATCTGGATGTTGGGTTGCAGCGCGTAGCCATTGGACATCACCATCTCGCCCTCGGCATTGATCTGAAAACTGCCATCGCGGGTGTAAGCAAGATCGCCATTGGGGAGCAAAATCTGGAAAAATCCACGGCCCTCAATCGCCATATCCAGCGAGTTTTGGGTTTGGATCAGATTGCCCTGCACAAACATCTTTTCAGTGGACACCGTGCGCACCCCCGCACCGAGCATCAGCCCCGATGGCAACTGGGCATCTTGCGCTGCCTGGGCACCGGGCTGACGGATGGTTTGATAGATCAAATCCTCAAACACCGCCCGCCCTTTTTTAAAGCCGGTGGTGTTGACATTGGCAAGGTTGTTCGCCACCACCGACATCCGCGTTTGCTGTGCCTCTAGCCCAGTTTTTGCCACCCATAATGCCTGATTCATTTAATCTCTCCGTATTAGTGCTGCCAAACCAAACAATTAGAGGCTCAACAACTGGTTGTTCCTTTTCGCCAATTCGCTTGAGGTCTTCATCATCTGAACATTCATCTCATATTGGCGCGAAAGCTCAATCATGCGCGTGAGTGCAGCGGCGGTGTTGACATTGCTGGTCTCTAGCATTCCAGACAGCACCCGCACATTGGCATCGGGCGGAATTTCTTGTCCTTCACGATCTCGCAACAGCCCATCAGCTCCGCGATCTAAAGTGTCAAGCTCAGGATTGACCAGCATCAGCCGATCCAATGCCGCCAGAGCTTGCGGATTGTTGCCCAGCGGACGAATCGAGAGCGTGCCATCGCCGCCGATGCTAATGCTCTCGGCGGGCGGAATCGCAATTTGCCCGCCTTCACCCATCACTGGCAGCCCGCTTTCATTGCGCAACACCCCCTGGGCATCGAGATGAAAACTGCCACCGCGGGTCAGCCCCAGCGTGCCATCAAGCGCCTCGACCACAAAAAAGCCATTGCCCTGAATGGCAACATCCAGATCGCGCCCGGTGCTTTGCAAGGTGCCAGGGGAGAAGTCGATGGCCTCGCTGGCAAACTGCACATAATCACGCGAATCAAACACCGGCCCGCGCATCGGCTCGGTGTAGGCGTAATTAAGCGCCTGACGAAAGCCGTGAGTATTGGCGTTGGCGAGATTATGGTTATTCACCGCCTGCGCGTGCATATTTTGTTGAGCGCCAGTCATGGCGATATACAACATGCGATCCATCGTCAATCTCCCCTATCGCCTTAGCGGATGTTCATCACGGTTTGAGAGAGAGCACTGGCAGTTTCAATGGTTTTGGCATTGGCCTGGTAGTTGCGTTGTGCGGTGATCAACTTAATCAACTGCTCGGCTAAATCAACATTAGAGCTTTCGAGCGCCCCAGCCTGCACTGCGCCAAAAGCACCAGTTTGTGCCGCCCCATAAACCGGAGCTCCTGAATCAAATGTGCTGATCCATTTGTTGTCACCCACCTCTTGCAAACCCTGATTATTCTCGAAATTTGCCAGTGCCACCTGCCCTAACACTTTGTTTTGACCATTGGTATATTGCGCAAACACAACGCCTCTTTCATCTGTGTTGACACCTCTCAATTGACCCGTAGTAAAGCCATCTTGATTAGTCCCTTGAATCACAAATCTGGAGCCGTATTGCGTGCTTCCAAGCAAATCAAGAGTCGCGACTAAATCCGCAGCACCGTTATCATCTTCAAGTTCAAATTCAATCTCGATCAGGCGATCAATATCCGTTGGGTCGTCGCCGACATCCGCACCATTGACTGTCGCTAACTGACCATTGTTATCGAATGTCATCTGTGTTTCTATCATGTCTTCTTCATCCAACATGCCTTCTTCATCTAACATGCCA
>SKYD01000119.1 GCA_007128075.1 Thiorhodovibrio sp. | reverse complement strand
GTTTCGCCAGTCGGCAGTCGGCGCTGGCTAAATCCAGTCGGTGACAAGAGGGTGATGGTGCGGAATCGCTCAGGTGCCGCTAACGCAGCACGCGCAACAAACTCGCTGGTCAGTGAGTAGGCGATGATGTCCGCTGGCTGCTGCACGATGGTGGTCAAAAATGCCTCAATCGCTTTGGCAAACAGCTCCGGCGAATAGGGGCGGTCACTGCGATCTGAAAAGCCAAAACCTGGCAATTCAGGAACATACACCCGACGGCTGGCGCGATAATGATCAAACAGTGGCTTCATCTCAAACGCACTGGGCGCGGCATTGATGCTGTGCAACAGCACCAATGGCGCGGCATCCTCAGGGCCGTCAACATAGTAGGCGATCTTGTTCAGATCGGCCGGGGAGAACTCATGGCGCGGCGCATCAAGCGCGGCGGGAAGGGATTTGTTGTTAGCGGACATTGTTTGACCTCATGTGAGAAAAAAATTGGTTGCGTAGTATACCGCGCTTGACCAATTGACAGAGGTCGATTATTTGCTCAAGGCATCAAGTACACGAACCCATGAGCGAATGCCTTTGCGAAAGCTCTCAACATGGTATTGCTCATTGGGCGCGTGTATTTGGTCATCGTCGCGACCAAAGCCGATCAACAGCGGCTCCATCCCCAGCAATTGCTGAAAATAGCCAGCGATGGGAATGGTGCCGCCGAAGCCGATCAACACCGCTGGATTCGGCCATTCAGCCGACAGTGCCTGACGGGCTGCAACACAAGCAGGATGGTTGGCGTTGACCGTCACCGCAGGTGCCGCTGCATGGGCGATGAATTCTGCGGTGCAGTCGGCAGGGAGCCGTGCGGTGACATGCGCCCGCAATGCCGAGCGGATCGCTTCGGGGTCTTGCTGGCCAACAAGCCGACAACTGACCTTGGCAGTGGCAGTTGCTGGCAAGACGGTTTTAAATCCCGCCCCGGTATAGCCAGAATTCAGGCCGTTGATCTCCAGCGTGGGCCGTGACCAACGCATTTCTAACACACTGCGCCCCACTTCCCCTGCCGGATGCACCAGCCCCACAGCACCCAGAAATTGCGCGGCATCAAAATTGAGCGCCGCCCAGTGTTCTAAAATGTCGGCGGGCAACTCGGGTACACCATCATAAAAACCAGCCAGTGTCACCCGCCCCTGATCGTCGTGTAGATCGGCAAGAATCTGCGCCAACACCCGCGCTGGATTCATCGCTGCACCGCCAAAAGTCCCAGAATGCAGGTCAATGTTGGCTCCAGTGAGCACGATTTCTTCCGCCATCAGCCCGCGCAGTTGGGTGGTTATCGCTGGGGTTTGCGGATCAAACAGATTGGTATCACAAATCAACGCCACCTCAGCTTGTAATTCAGCGGCATGGGCATTGAGAAAAGGAACCAATGACGGCGAACCAGATTCTTCTTCGCCCTCAAACAACAGCGCGATCCGCGATGGCAGTTGACCGGTGATGACCCGCCACGCCCGACAGGCCTCGACAAAGGTCAACAGTTGGCCTTTGTCATCTGCTGCCCCACGCCCTCGGATCACCTGACCAGTTGGCGTATCTTGAAGCTGCGGATCAAATGGATCATGCACCCAAAGTGCCAGTGGATCGACGGGTTGCACATCGTAATGGCCATAAAATAACACCCGCGCTAGCTGTTGATCAGGTGTGTGAGCGACCACCATCGGATGTCCTGGGGTGGAATATTTTCGCGCCTCAAACCCCAGCTCAGTGACCGCCTCAACCAGCCAATCAGCGGCGCGTTGACAGTCAGCAGCATACGCCGGATCGGTGGAAATCGACGGAATGCGCAATAGCGCGGTCAGCCGCTCCAGCGCAGCATCCAGATGCTGATCAACATGTGCCAAAATAGCCTCAAGCGACGATGCCATAATTTTAGAATCTCCCGATAAATGTTGAGCGTGCGCCTTGATGAGGCGATCTATAGCCATTCACTCTGTTTTCCAGACATTCAATCGTCGGGGTGGTTCGCGAACCACCCTTACTGATAATGGCTATCCGTTATCGAAATTGCGATACTCTGGCAATAGCCGGAGGATTCTTGGGCTTGCCGTTTGTTTCCCCCTAATCATTTGAGGATTTTGTAACCCATGAAAGACTGCACTGCAATCTATGAACTCGCTCAGCGCCTTGAGCTTGAAACACCGCTGCTCACTGGTGATTTGGTGTGCGCATTTGTTGGCGAATGGAATGCTGGGAAAAGCTCATTGCTCAATGCGCTGACTGGCGTGACCTTGCCCGCTCGCCCTACGCCAACCACGAAAACCTTGGTACGGCTACGGCACATCGACAATGATCAGCCCAAGGCTGAATTGACGGATGATAATGGTCAACAGACTGTATTAACAGGGACGGAAGCATTAGAGGCGTTGCAACGCTCAACTGAGCATCTTGCTGAAATTTCGGTGGAAGCGCCAGGGCTGGAGATTCCGCCGGGTGTTGTGTTCGTTGATACCCCTGGGTTTAATGATGATGATCAACTGGCCTCGACTCGTGCAGCAACAGTGCAAGCGGATATCGTGGTCTTTGTGTTGCAAGCGACTGGTTCGGTTATCAACCAGACCCAGGTAGAGATTTTTTATCTATGGACTTAACGCTTAACTCATAAGTGAAAGCTCGTTATTAAATTATAGAATGTGCCAAGTAGGCATTCAGGAGCGAATAATATCTGATGGATATTCCAGGCTACCAAATTATTAAACAAATTGGTCAAGGCGGAATGGCGAGTGTGTACCTTGCAATCCAAGAATCGCTTGGGCGTGAGGTAGCACTTAAATTAATGCATGCTAGCATGTCAGCCGATGCAAATTTTCATCAACGCTTTTTGAATGAGGCTCAAACTGTTGCTCGATTCCGGCATCCCAATATTGTGACAATTTACGATTTTGGTTCCCACGAAAAGTTACATTATTTTACCATGGAGCTGTTCCCCGAAGGAACGCTCGCTGAACGAATTAAGCAGGGCATTCCACTGCAAGAAATGCTTGGGATATCGCGTCTACTCGCTGATGCCATCGGCTATGCACATGATGAGGGTGTAGTGCATCGCGACATTAAACCCAAAAATATTCTATTTCGTGAAAACGGAGCACCAGTACTGACTGATTTTGGCATCGCCAAGTTGCTTGATTTCAACTCCCCTTTAACCGTCACAGGCTTTACGGTTGGCAGCCCGAACTACATGAGTCCGGAGCAAATTAGTGGCAAGAAGATAGATAAACGCTCAGATATCTACAGTTTTGGTGTACTATTTTATCACATGTTGACCCAAGAGCTACCTTATCAGGCCGAAGATATGGTCAGCATGGCGATGAAACACTGCATGGCACCCTTGCCGATACTGAATGATGAACTGAAAGATTTTCAATCGCTGGTCGAGCGTATGCTTGCCAAAGAGCCGGATGATCGTTTCTCCAGTATGGCGGAGCTGATCGATGCAATTGATGACATCATTCGACTCCGTTTTCATATTTCTGGTGATCTACCTACTTTACGCCTGTCTGGCTCACACCTTATTCCAGTTTCTTCGATTCGTGATTTAAGTAACGATGAAACTAAAAAAAGTCCCACAATTTCAGATGCGCTAGACCATTCAGATAGCAAAACAACGGCTTCTAAAAACTCGCTTCCGCAATCAACAGCATCAAACCGCCGTTTAGTGGTTGCATTAGGATTCGCAGCACTTGCTGTCAGTGCTGGCGGCGGATATGTATTTTATCAAACAACGCAACGCCCAAAATCTCAAGATTTGACCGCCTATCTCACGCTGCCACAAGTTTCTGATATTCGCCTAGCAGCCGTAATCGATTACGAGCGACTAGCACTTGGGCATCTGAATGAGCGTGAATTTGATAACAGTTTAGAACTCATTCGGCTGGGATTAAATATCGCCCCCGATGACTCGCGTTTGCAAGCCTTAAACCAACAAGTATTAAGATTGCGTGAAGCCGATTTGCTGCTTGAACAAGCGCGTCAACATTTTGAAAAAGGTGAGTGGCAGACAAGTCTTGAAATCGCTAGGCAAGGTTTAGAACAAGTACCCGAATACACTACTCTGCAGCGATTGCGTGAAAAAGCTGAACTTGCTCTGCGAGAACAGCGCCAGAAAAAGGCTGAGCAGTATTTGACCCTAGCGCGAGAACAACAACGGCATGGCGCATTGGAAGATAGTCTTGATCTCGTGCAACGCGGTTTAGAGCAGATACCCAATCATGCACAGTTGACTATTCTGCGCACAACGATTGAGTCCCAACTGCAACGCCGCCAAATCGCTACCGAACGTCTACTTGAAGCTCGAAAATCTTTGGAAGGTGGCGATATTCAAACCAGTCTAAATTTGATTGAGGATGGTCTTAGTCAGGTTTCTGATCATTCTGAATTGTTGGCTTTACGCTTACAGGCACGCGCTGCGTTGCGCGAGCGCGAGCTGCAAGCACAAGTGAATGAAATGCTGGTCGAAGCTCGTGAACGGCAGCAGGCGGGGCAATTTGAAAACAGTCTCAGGTTAATCGACCAAGGGCTTGCCAAGATACCTGATCAGCCTGAACTAATAGAATTACGCATACAGGTGCAAGCACAATTTGAGCATCTGCAAGGATTAATTGAGCAGGTCAGGGTGGCAGTAGAAGAGCAGAACCTAGCGGAAAGTCTGCGGCTCGTTGATGAAGGATTGGCACTCGCCTCCGATCACGCTGAACTGCTTACATTGCGTCAACATATTAACACTATCATTGAGCGTCGTGCCACTGCAACCCGTGATCTTGCCAACTGCCAGCAGCGCTACCCCTTAGAGAGTCTAACACTAGAGCAGGGTGCGGCTGCTTTGGATTGTTACCAAGCATTACAATCGTTCATCGATGATAACGATGATATCCAAGTGGTTTTGCTTGCTTTGACCGAGCGTTTTGCCGACTGGGTGCAAGCATATATTACAGAAGAGCGCTTCGACCAAGCGGCTGGCGTATTATATTGGTTGAATGCACTGGATTTTGGAAAAGAGCGACATACAGATTTATCGCAACAATTACAACAACGGCGTGCCTATTTTGATGAACGCCAGCGTCTTCAAGAAGCAACTGACCTAGACTTAGCGCAAGCGCGTGAACTTTATCGACAGGGCGCACTAGAAGCCAGTTTACGCCGTATTGATGAGGGCTTACAGCGGTTACCTGAACATGAGGCAATGCTGGAATTACGCGCCACTGTTCAGAATCAGATTGATCAGCAACGCCAAGCGGCGGACATGCTTGCAGAGGCTCGGCAACTGCAAGCACAAGATGCCTTTGCAGAGAGTTTAGAACGCATTGACGCTGGTTTGCGTCTGGTGCCGAATCAGACAGATTTGCTTGAATTACGCAAGCGTGTTCAGGAACAATATGCCGAGGCACAGCGACGCAAACAGCTTGCACAAGTGCTTGCTGATGCTAATGCTTTGCAACAAAACAACCAGCTCGAAGCCAGTTTAGCGGCAGTTGAAAATGGCATCACGCGCTTTGGCGATGAGCCATCTTTACTTGCTTTGCGTGACAGCATCCAAAAAACCATTGCTCAGCGGGAGCGGTTAAAAGCATTGCTCGCTCAGGCTCAGGATGCTTTCGAGCAAAATCAATTCGAGGAGAGCACACGATTAATAGAAGAAGGTTTGGCTATTGATTCTGAAGATGCCAAGTTACTGAACTTACAGACTCAAATCAACAAGGCGCTCGAACAACAAGCTAAAAGCGAACAGTTACTTAAAGAGTGTAGCGATCAATTTCCGCTGTCTGAACTCGCGATTCAGCAGGGTGAAGACGCTTTGAAGTGCTACCTGAAACTGCAAGCGCTGGATGTTAAACAGGCGAAAGTGGTTGATGTTTTACAACAATTAAGCACCATCTACCTCGACTGGATCGCAAAAGCACTTGAGCAAGACCAATTGGAGCAAGCCGAAACTGTTCTGACATGGGTCAGTCAACTTAATGTTGGAGTTTCGACTCAGCGACTTGAATCTTTACAGCGGGATTTACGAGCCAAACAGGCTGCTAAAGCAGCGGCAACTCAGCCAACACCTCAACCTAGGCAACAGCCAACACCTCAACCTAGGCAACAACCAACACCTCAACCTAGGCAACAACCAACACCGCAACCTAGGCAACAGCCAGCACCTCAACCTAGGCAACAACCAACACCGCAACCTAGGCAACAGCCAACACCGCAACCTAGGCAACAGCCAGCACCTCAACCTAGGCAACAACCGCAGCAGCCTAGACAACAGCCAGAGCCTGAACCAGCACCACAACCCGAACAGCAGCCGAGACCTCCAAGATTTTTTGGCACATTCTGATGGCAGCCAAATCACTTCTAGTTAAATTTTAATCTATGTTAAAATCATCGAGTGGCTCGCTTAACTAAATAATGAGGAAAAACGATGAAAAAGCACTTTTCGACGACAATCAAAACCGGTGCACGGTTTTTAATTGCTGCTTGTGTTCCCGGTTCTGCGCTGGCGGTTGATTTTGTGTTCGTTCCACGAATCGGTGGTGGAATTGTTAATTACAACATCAACTGGGATGCCGATGCTCTTCTAGCAGACGGTCAGCGTGAGAAAACAAAGGTTTTTGATCTCAGTGACACCATGCCGTTTGGCATGATTGGCGGGACACTTGCTGTTGAAGACTGGTATCTCGATCTTCAATATAAAGGTTCTGATATCGGAACCGATCATAATCAGACGCGGCATGCCTTCGGTGGTACACGCTATAAAAACCGTTTTGATCTCAATGATGTGAATGTCACCATCGGGTATCGAATCACAGACAATCTGCAAGCATTTGCTGGCTGGATGAATAGAAAAACGAACATCCAGCAAACTGGCGGGACAGAAAATAATGATTACTCATTTAAATCTGATGGCTGGTTTCTTGGTGGATCCTATGGATGGTTCGTAGGCAATGGTCGATTAAGTGCTAAGGCTGCTTATGTTCGTCTTGAAGGTGATGTAGATATTAAGTATGACTTCGGTGGCTCTATCTATAAGTTATCAGCTAGCGATTCGGTTTCCGATGGATATTCTTTGGGAGTGAATTGGATGCAACCGATTACTGATCGCTTAAGCTATTCCTTGTCGCTAGACGGCTATCACTACAACTTCAATAATTTCAATATGAGACACCAGGGCGAGCGAACAGGTACCAGGCAAGATGTAGAAGAAACTGCCTATACTTTTCAAGCCGCTTTGGTTTATGTGTTCTGAGGATGAAAACAAACCCGCCAAGCGGCGGGGAATTGAACCTTGAGAGAGGTTTTGTTAATATCCCATCGCTACCACCCGCCATGCCAGCGGTGTGGGTTATTGCCCGACCCTGCCAAACAGTTGTTTGCCGTCACCGCGCTCAAGCTCAAACTCCAGCCCCTGGGCATTTGTCACTTTAGCCTGCTAGTAACTCACTGACTGCCGCCCGCAGCTTATTCCAATCAAAGGGCTTTTCGAGCATCGCGGTCGCGCCCATCAGTGTTGCTGAACTGAGATTAAAATTCGCTGAGATCGCCCGCCGTCCGCCAGAGACTGCCAAAATTTTGAGATGGGGATAGAGTTTACGCGCTTCCATGGTGGTCTCGATGCCATCCTTGCCGGGCATGAGCATATCCAGAATCATCAGATCAAAGTGTTGTTCTGAGAGCTTTTGTAGGGCATCGCCGCCTTCTTTGGCAGTGGTGACTTGATGACCGTCGCGCTCGAGCATCTGTTTGACCATATCACGCAATTGTGGCTCATCGTCTACGCTTAAAATTTTTGCCATTGGAGTGAGTCCTGAATTTGTAAAATTAGATTAACTTTCTGCTGTATGCTGATCTTGCCAAGTGCGCAGCCGCTGCATCAAGTCCCCATAATTGAGCGGCTTGACCATCAATTCAACAATCCCCGCAACTTCGATACCGCGCCGGTCGATTTTTTCAGGACTGGCGGTGCATAAGATCACAAACAGCTTGGGATTAACATCAAGCATGTGTTGTGCCATCCGCAATCCGCTCAATTCTGGCATAAAATGATCGGTGACGACGGCAAAAAAGCGTTTGGGATTGTGATGAAAAATTTTCAGCGCCTCCCAAGGGTCGTCAATCACCAGCGTCTGAATGCTGGCTTTATCCGCCATGCGCTTGATTAGGTTGAGTTGCGAGCGATCATCATCGACAATCAGTGCCACCGATTGCTGTTTTTTCGTCGCAGGTGCCGGACGACTTTTGGGCGATGTATCAATATGGGTGAGGGCATCCTCATCTGCTTGCGGTAATAATACGCTAAATCGCGACCCTTTGCCTGGCTCTGACCACAGCGTCACGGCCCCCTGATAACGGTCGATGATATTTTTGGTCACCGACAGCCCCAAGCCGGTGCCTTCTTCGGCATTTTTGGTGGTAAAAAATGGATCAAAAATCCGCTGTTGCAGCGCTTCAGGAATGCCTGGCCCGTTGTCGTTGACATGAATACAGACATAGCCGGCTTCGTGTAGTTCTAGCCCCAGCCCCGCCGGGGGCGTGCCCAGGTGCTCGATTTCGATATCTAGTTGCCCATCTTCCATGCCCATGGCTTGCAGTGCATTGAGGGCAAGGTTCATCAACACCTGGGTCAACTGGCCGCGCCGAATCGCAACAATCGCTTCCGGCTGCTCAGTTTTGGTGCGCACCGTAAGCTGCACATTTGGTGAACAAGACACCTTGAGCAGTGCCACAATCTCTTGCACCACCTCAAGCACTGGCACCAATTGCGGCGGCTCGGCACGCTGATTGTGTCGCCCAAACGCCAAAATCTGACCCACCAGATCGCGGCTGTGGGTGGCGGCGAGCTTGATCTGTTCCAGATTGGATTGGGTTAAGGTGTCGGTGACATCCGCCGCCACCAAATCAGCATAGCCCAAAATCATCCCCAACAGATTGTTGGCATCATGGGCAATGCCCGCGGCTAAGGTGGCAATCCCTTCCAGCCGCTGGGTTTTTTCTTGCATCGAGCGTTCCATCGCCACCCGCTCAGTAATATCGCGAGCAATGGCGACATATTGCTTAATCTGCCCCTGATAATCGCGCAGCGGAAAAATACTGCTGTCAACGACAAATAACTTGCCCGACCGATCACGGTTAATCAGTGGGCCTTGCCATGACTTGCCGGACTCAATCGATTGCCACAACTCACGATAGATCGCATCTGATTGTCGCCCGCTTTTGACCAAATCCGCCGGAGTCGAGCCTTTACACTCTTCAAACGAATAGCCCGTGGCTGCCAAAAACGCTGGATTGACATATTCCACGCGACCATGGGTGTCGGTAATCACCACCATATCTTGAGATTGTTCAGTCACCGCCTCCAGATTGGCCTGACCTAAGCGTTCACGCAACGCCATCTGCTCACGAAATGCCAGACCATAGGTCATCAGCATCTCGATGAGCAATGCCGCTGTTTGCTCAACCGCCGCCGCTGTAAATAATTCGGGATGTTGTTTTGCCAGCGCGCTAAGCGCGAGATGATGCAATTCAGCAACGCCTTCGGGCGGCATCCCCACCTGCATTAACTCACGCCCCAGATCAGCGGCCGCTTGCAGCGCCGCCTCGGTTGGCTGTGTGACATAGTCGCTTAGCAGGCGACGATATAGCGTATGCGTGTCCTCAGCCGACATAAATTTACCAAATTTTAGGCGCGATAAACCAACACAGCGGCATCATCATGGCCCGGAGCTAACTCAGCAAGTAGACGATCAGCCATGCGCTGGGGGTCTTCACGATCTGCCAACAACTGCAACGGATCAACGATTTCTTCGATGCCATCTGAATACAGGATGAACACATCGCCGCTATTTAAGGGCTGACAGTCGGCAAAGAGGGTATGAAAGCCCCCGCCGACAATACCATGACTATTGACAAAGCGTCGATGCGGCTCGCCGATGCGCAGGGCGCGAATGTTGCCAATGCCCATATAGGTGATCTGATGGCGCTGGTGATCAATCCGCGCCAGCCCCAACGCCACCCCGCGGGTGATCCGCAACTGCTCATCGCAATAGTAAAAAATCGCTTCTAAAGGCTGCTGCTGCATGTGCTCAATCGCCCCAATCGCCGCTTGAGAGGCGGCCGCTGCTTGTGGACCATGCCCCAAACCATCCGCCAATGCGATCAGAGTGCTGTGTTGATCATGCCAATAGCCAACATGGTCGCCACAGGCACTCTGGCCGTGCTGGGCTTGGATTGCAATCCCGATACTCAACGGCGTTTTCGCGCCCGGATGCGCGTCCCTTGGTCTGAGGTTTCAATGTGCAACTCGTCCATCAACCGCGCCACCCCGGGCAGCCCACAGCCCAAACCATTATTGGTGGTATAGCCATCGGTCAGTGCCAGATCCACATCAAAAATTCCTGGGCCTCGATCTTCGGCAATAATTTCTATCACGATACGGGTATCTTCAAATTGTGAGGTTAAAACAATCGATCCATCACTGTCAGCGTGCGCCATAATGTTGTTGCCCAATTCGATCACCGCCGTGGCGATGTAGTAGGCAAGCACTTTGCTAAAACCACAGGCCTCGGCAAATAATAGCGCGTTGCGGCCAGCCTCGGCGACATCAGCATAGTCCTGAATCGGGATATGGACAGCATCTAGCAAGCATGGTGCTTCATCGTTCACTTTAAATGTAAAAAGATTCCTGACGCGAGCGCTCAAGTGTAACAATGACGCGGGTGCCAGCCGAACTGGTTTCGATCTCAAAATCGTCCATCAGCCGCTTCGCGCCCGACAACCCGGCACCTAAGCCGCCGCTGGTAGAATAGCCATCGCGCATCGCCAGTGCGATGTCATCAATTCCAGGCCCTTGATCGCGCACCTCAACTCGAATCCGAAATGTGTTATCGTCAGATTGATCCCACAACTGGCACTCGCCACCGCCGGCATACAAAATGGCATTGCGGGTCAGCTCGGAGATCGCCGTCGCCAATCGGGTTTGATCAGCAATCCCTAGCCCTAGCCCCGAGGCAATCGTCCGCGCTTTTTGACGGGCAGTCAGCACATCTTGCTGTTCGCGGATCGGGATAATCAGCGCGTCGGAGGTTTCAGGTGGCATTGCTGTCACCATCGGTGACAGGTCGCAGTAACCGCGCTGCCAGCCGCCGCTCGATCTCACGCAACCCCTGCTCCAGATTAAAGGTGCTGGTCACCCCAATCAGCCCGCGCCCCATCTCCACCAGCGTCAACGCCACCGAGGGCTGAATCCCGCAGACCACAACCTCAGCACCTAACAGCCGCGCCATATTCGCGGTGTCATTGATCACCCGCGCCATGAAAGAATCGACCACCTCCATCGAGGTGATGTCGATGACCACACCCTGCGCATCACGATTTTTAATCATCGTTAAGACATCGTGTTGAAATTGAAGAATGTCTTCGTCGATCAGGTCAACCTGGATCGAGGTCAGCAAAATATCACCAAGCCGCAAAATTGGAATTCTCATCCAGCCCTCCTGTGACCATCGATGATCACCTTGCCCAGTGCTGCCAGCCCTTCGCTGATGCCCGCTTTGAGCGAGCCGCGGGTGGTGATGTCGCCAAGCGATACCCCGAGTTTGACCAGTGTTTGCGCCCCCTCGGGGCTCATGCCCGTGAGAATGACATGGGTGCCGAGCATCTGGGCGGCATTGATGGTTTTCATCAAATGCCCTGCCACCGCAGTATCGAGCACCGGCACGCCAGTGATATCGACAATGGTGACCATTGCCTCAATCTCGGCAATGGAATTGAGGAGATTTTCAGTGATTTTGCGCGCTCTGGCGGTATCAATCACCCCCACCAGCGGCAACAGGATCATATGATCCCAGATCTTGACCACTGGCGTGGAAAGCTCTAACAGCGACAAACTTTGCTGTTTGATCAATCGCTCACGGGTCATCTCAAACCGCTCAACAACCACCAAGCTGAGCCGATCCAGCACCAAATCAAGCACTGCCACCGCCGCGCTAAAGGCGGCTGGATCAGACTCCAGCTCAAGATAGCGCGCCAGTAAAATGCGCTTGAATGACAAAATATAAAAGGTGCTCTGTGCCGCTGCCAGCCCCTTTTTTGCCCAGGTTTCGCTTAGTTGGGTGAGCAGTTGGACAATCGGATCAGCGGACTGGGGCTGCCAGGAATGGCTGAAATTGTTTTGCAGCAGTCGATGCAATTGATCTAAAAACAACTGCGACTGGGCGCGAATTTCTTCTGGTGGTAGGTTGCCGTGGCGTGTCCCTTCCCAATCAGCAAGAAATTGATCAACCCAGGTGTCCAAGATCACGCTGCGTTTGGTTTCTAAAAGTGTGGTAAAGCGGTCGGTGGCGGCCTGTTCAAGTGCGTTCACGGGAAAAGTCCTATCGTCAAAAATTTAAAATAACTCAATGGCAGGCAAACCACCGCCGGCGGAATCGTCGCTGGCGGTGTTGACCAACATATGTCGTTCTTCATTGGCTAAAAACTCCTCAATGAGTTGATACAGATCATTGATTTCCTGGCCAATTTCAGGGTCATGTTGCAGATATTTGGTGCGTAAACGATCGACGACTGCAGTGAGTTTAGAATTAAATAATTGTAAGCGTTCAATGCGCTGGCGCACGATATCTTGATATTGAATGTTGCTGAGCAATCCCACGATCTCGGTTGCCAGGGTGCGATTACGCTCAGTGCTCACCATCAACAAAGTTTTGTAAAACTGGCGCATATCCTCATAATTATCGCGCAGTTGATTGATAAACGCCGTGACCTGCACCGCATCGCGCAGTTGGTGTCTTGCCTCCTCATCATACTCGTTTGAGAAGCCAGTGGCGACAATCTGTTGCGCATCAATGATCCGCTGTTGAATCGCTGTGGTTGCTTGTTCGGACTGCCGTGCCAGTTGCTTGACCTCTTCGGCGACCACTCCAAAACCAGCCCCCGCCTCACGGGCATGGGCGGCCTCAATCGCAGCATTGAGCGCCAACAACTGGGTGCGGTCGCTGATCTCGCGGATCGAATCCACGGTGTCTTTTAAGCTGGCGATCTCTTGGGTGACGCGGACGACAGTCTCGCGGTCACGGGCAAGATGATCGGGCAAATCCTTAATAAAATCGACAATCTCGGCGATATTTTGGGTATTTTTAACAATCTCGTCTTGTAAGTCGAGGGCGTTAAAATCAGCACTGGTGAGATATTCCACCAACGCTTGCGCCTGACGATCCAGCTCGCGGGTGCGCTCAATGATCTCAACTGCTGCTTTGTCGGTGTCTTGGATCACCGCATCAAGCGGCGCCTGGTATTGGCTAATCACCTGCTGATAGCTGTCCATCAGCTCGGCCTGGCGTTGCCAACCCACCTCAAGCTGCTGCCAAAATTGAATCTGCGTTTGTGAACACTCAAACCAAACATCCGTTGGCCGATAGCGACCCCACAGCCAATAGCCAGCGATAATGAGCAATCCAGCCACCATCACCAGCCCACTGAGCATCAAGGCGTTGAATAGCGAAGTGAACGGCAACAGCCATGCCATGCCAAACACCAGTGGCACCAGCATTCCCAGCAGGCGTAGATACGCCAGACTATGGCGATGATAGCGTGGATGTAGGTGCAGCATAGCGTGTTTAACTACCAGGCAACACCTGTTTAATCACCCCTAACAACTGATCGGGAGCCACCGGCTTGACCAGCCAGCCAGTGGCACCCGCCTTTTTACCCTCATCGCGCATCGCCTGCTGCGATTCAGTGGTCAGCATTAAAATTGGCGTAAAACGCATCCCGGGCAACGCCCTTGCCGAGCGAATCAACTCAATGCCGTTCATTTTTGGCATGTTCAGATCAGTAATAATCAGCGCCGGTTTCAGGCCGCCTTTGAGTTTGGTCAATGCTGCCTCGCCATCGCTGGCCTTTTCGATACTAAAACCGGCTTTGGTGAGGATGTCGCCTAAACTCATGAGAATTGTTGTAGAATCGTCAACAAGGAAGATGGTTTTCATGATAAAAATTGTGCGATTGGTCGGTCGTTATAAGATCACTGTAAGCTATTGTAGCTGAAATTTAGTCAGTATCAGCATCGTCGAACAGCGCATCCATCACCGCTGCGATTGGGGTGCCAGCACGCGGGCAAGCGGCAACACAGGGCTGCATCGCCATAATCACCTGCAACACCGCGCTGTGCAGATGCTCACAGTCCTTAAAATTGAGCTTGCCATCGGGATGCTCATGCAGCCATTCCAGCAAACTCTCGGCATCCTCAACAGCACACACCCCTTCCAGCCGAGCGATGTCTCTTAAATATCTCACAGGCATTGTAATAATTCCTTGAGGTTGAGCACCAACAACACCCGCCCATCGCCTAAGAGCGCAGTACCAGCATAGAGCGGAAAACTCGACATCACTCCTTCCAGTGGCTTTAAGATCACATCCACGCCTTCGCGAACATCATCAACAACTAATGCAAAATCGGTGCTGCCAACCCCGACCACCAAGACCGACAAGTCGCCCTGTTGGGGGCTGGTTTCGGGCAGACCGAGCAGATGGTCGAGCCGATGCAGTGGCAATAACCGCTCGCGGAGAATAATTGCCTCATGTTGCTTGATGCGCTGCACCTCATTTTGCGGCAGCCGCAGAGTCTCGCGCACTGTGTCAAAAATCACCCCAAAATCTTCATCGCCGACGCGGATGATCATCACCTGAGTCACCGTCATCGACAGCGGCAAACTCAAGCGTACTGTGGTGCCCAGCCCCAGGGTGCTATCGAGAATAATATCGCCGCTGGCGCGTTGCACCGCATTGCGCACCACATCCATGCCCACCCCGCGCCCCGATAGGTCGGAAATGCTCTCGGCAGTCGAAAATCCAGCGGCAAAGATCAATTGCAGTGCTTCTTGATCAGTCAGGCGTTCCAGTGCCTCTTCAGTCAACAGCCCCTTTTCATAGGCTTTGCGCTTGAGAACGGTCGGATCCATCCCGCGTCCATCGTCGTTGATCTCAATCAGCACCCGATCTTCTTGTTGGTGTGCTTTGATGCGAATCCGCCCAGTCGGTGGCTTGCCAGATTCAATGCGCTCACTGGGGGTTTCGATGCCATGATCGAGGGCGTTGCGCACCAGATGAATTAAAGGGTCAGACAAATCCGAGACCACATTTTTATCAGCCTCAGTGTCCTCGCCTTGCAACTCAAGCTGCACCTGTTTGCCCAGCTTGCGCGAGATGTCGCGCACCAGTCGAGGGAAACGCTGAAAAGCAGTGCCGACGGGAATCATCCGCACCTGCATCACCGCGCCCTGCATCTCTTCAGCAATCCGATTTAAGATATTGAAATGGCCTTTAATCTCTTTTGAGAGCGGACGAATTTTAAATTCTTCAACTGCTCGGCGGGCAAGGAATGGCAGCGCGTTTTTGGCGACAATCAGCTCACCGACCAAATCCATCAGGGTGTCAATGCGTTCAGCATCAACTTTAAGAACCCGCTGGCGGTTGTCATCTTTGCCTGCTGCGGGCTGCGTTTGACGACGCTCAGTGGTTGGCTCTGGCTCAGTGGGGGTCTCTGCTGATGCAGCAGCCTCAAGCGCTGGCTCAGGGCTTGGCTGTGGCGCAGGCGGGCGGCTGCGTTCAAGTGCCTGATTAATCATCTCCAGCAGTGCCGCCGCCTGTCCACTGTTGGCAGTAGATTGAGCCAATGCTTCCGGCAACTGTGCGATCAAATCCTCATGGTTGAGCACTGTCAACAGATGACGCAGCACTGCGCCAACACTGGCAACCCGCCCTGTCCATAGCTCAGGAACCACTTGGGCGCGCAGACAATCACGCTGCTCTTGCAATAGCTCAAGTACGAGTTGTGTCGTGGCGTTCAGTGTTTGGTCATCGGGCAGCTCTTGATCCGAGACCTCTGGCGCGTCCTCAACTGTTGGCGCGGCTGCTGGCGTTGCATCAGGATCGAGATCGCTGGCTGCCACTATGCTAAGCTCGATTTGATCGCTCACATAGCGCAGATGATGGCGGACATCCTCTAGCGGCGCTTGCGATAAAGCCAGAATCCCCAACACACAGCGATAGGGATCAAACGCCTCCAGCTCTGGCCATGGCTCGCGGGCAGCAATCTGCCACCATGCCAGATTGGGCAGGGTGTTGATGGTCAATAAGGGATCGTGCCCCTGGAAAAAACATTGTTCATCAGGGGTATAAAGAATGGCAATGCAGTTGCCCTGTTGCGCTAACTCAGTGCGCTTGGCTTCGGGTACCCGTAGCAGCCAATCCGGTGGCGCGTCAGGTGCCGCCTCTTCAGACTCTGCTGCCGAATCTGAGGGCGCACTGTCGCCGCCACCGCCTAAGATCGACCGTAACGCCAAGGTGAAGCGTTCGCTGATCGCGGGTGCCTGATCGTCCAGGGTTCCACTGCTTTCGAGCTGATCGAGCCAGAAGCCGATCTGATCCATGGCACTGAGCAACTGGTCCATGTGCTCTGGAGTCAGCTCAAGCTGCCCCTCGCGCACCTGACTGAGGATATCTTCGGCGGCATGAACAACCTGAGTGAAAGGAACAATATCAAACAGCCCTGAGCCGCCTTTGAGGGTGTGCACTGCACGAAACAGGCTGTTGATTAGATCGGCATCCTGACCTTGTTGTTCGAGTTCGAGTGCCAAGGTGCCGATCTGCTCTAATAGCTCACGCGCCTCAGCAAGAAAGGCCTCGAGCAGTTGCGCACTCATTGCTCAATCGCCCCCACTAAGAGCTGGGCCTGCTGTTGCAAGAGCGCGCCATTGGCGGGCTTGACCAGATACAAATTCGCCCCCGTTTGCAGTGCCAGATCGCGCCCTCGGGGGCGGGATTCAGTGCTAACCATGATCACTGGAATCGCTTGTAGCTCCTGGCTTTGGCGCATCTCAGCAACCAAGCGATAGCCATCCATCTTGGGCATATTGACATCTACCAAGAATAGATCAAAGGGCGTGGGCGTAGACAGCCCCTTTTCGAGTGCCTCGATGCCATTGGCGGCCTCTTCGACCTCAAAGCCAATGGCCTCAAGCAGTTGGCGATGATATAACCGGACTGTCAGTGCATCATCGACGACTAGAGCGCGTTTCATAATCCACCCCTTGATTTAAGCTCCCTGACCCGCCAATGGTTTCTGATAGGCAATGGCATCGGAGAATTTACGCACGCGAAACAGCGACGAGATGCGGCTCATTGATTCTGAATGGCCAAGAAAAATAAAGCCACCGGGATCGAGTGCATCAAACAGTGCCTCAACGGCCAGCCGCCGAGAAGTATCATCATAATAAATCAGCAGATTGCGGCAAAAAATCAGATCAAAATTGCGATAAGCGCGGGTGTCCATCGGATCGGTGAGATTGACCTTGGTAAAATCAACCGATTCGCGTAGATCGTCATTGAGCTGGAACATTTGATCAGGAAGTGACTTAAAATAATTGCGGCGAATCCGGTCGGGTAGATGTTGCACCGAACGCTGACTATACAGCCCCCGCCGTGCTGCATTGAGGATGTTGCTGTCGATGTCGGAAGCGATGATCTCCACATCGGTGTTTTTAATCGGCGGCCAGTATTCGAGCAGATACAGCGCAATGGAATAGGGCTCCTCGCCACTGGAGCAGGGCATCGACCAGATACGCAGCGGACGGTTGCCCGGATGGTGGCGCAACACTTCGTTGAGCACCGAGTTGACCATGCACTGAAACTGGTACTCCTCACGAAAAAAATAGGTTTCGTTGACGGTGAGCAGGTTAATGAGCTGTTGCAGCTCTTGCTGCGAGGCCTGAAAGCGCATGAACGCAAAATAGCTACGAAAAGTCTCATGGCCATTGGCGGCCATGCGTGCCAACAGCCGCTTGTCAACAAAATAACGCTTGCCTTCCTCAAAATACAGCCCGGTTTTGCGATAAAAAAAATCGCGAAACCGCAAAAAATCGGCCTGCGAAATACTGCCTTGGCGCGCCTGCTCTGACATCATTCACCTAACAACCAGTGATACGACTGATTGCGGTATCCACCGCAAAAACGATAAACGGCTCAGTGCTATGATTGGCTTTTAGCTCCTCAAGCACCGGCAACACCTCTGGCGTGCCTGCCTCGGCAAGACATTCGACAGCCTGGCCAATAACATTGATATGGCTCTCACGGGCGAGCAGATCGCGCATCATTTCTGGAACCTCGGGATGGGCGAGGGCGCGCGCCACATCAATGGCATAGATGCGAATGTTCTCATCCTGATCGGCAAGCAGACCGCGCATGCGCGGGGCGACAGCAGCGGGCATATTTTGCAGTAGCTCAATGATCTCGTTACGGAGCGCGACATCAGCACTGCGCAACATCGGCAACAGCCCATCCACTACTGCGGTGTTGCCAAGCTGCATCAGGCTATCGAGCATCGCCTCGCGGACAGATAAATCAGTCTCGTGTTCTAAATGTTGACACAACAATGGGGCGGCTGTGGGATAGACAGCAAGATCGCGGGCTGCCCAGCGTCGCACCGTAGCATCGCCCTGTTCAAGCTGTTTGGTGAGTGCATCGAGACTGCGCGCCTGATCACGGCGCTCGGATTTGTCTTCAACGCGACTGCTAGGTTCTCGTTTGCGTAAAGCCATGTCGATTCACCATCACTAAAGCGCGATTAGCGTAGCCAACTGCGCAACTGGGCGGCAATTTTATCTGCTGGAAGAATCACCTCCGCACCGCCGCGTTCAATCAACTCTTTGGGCATCCCAAACACCACCGCGCTGTCTTCGGACTCAGCAATGGTGCGCCCGCCGCCAGCGTGTAGCTTGGCCATTGCCTCAGCACCGTCATAACCCATGCCGGTCAATTCTACGCCGATAAGATTTTTGGGATCAAAATGCTCCAGCGCGGAATGCACCATCCGATCCACGCTGGGGTGCCATAAACTGCTATCGGGCGGCATGTTGAGTGCCATGAGTTTGCCCACTCGTTTGCCCACAATGACATCAGATTCACCGCGTGCAATCAGAATCTCGCCCACCTGCAACGGGGTCGGCCCAGTGACTTCTTTTACATTGAGCGCGCAAAGGTTGTTCAGCCGTTGCGCAAACACGCCCGTGAAGCGGGCGGGCATGTGCTGGGAAACCAGAATAGGACACGGAAAATCTGCCGGCAACTCAGTGAGGATGGTTTCTAAGGTCGAAGGGCCACCAGTGGAGACCCCAATCAGCACCAGCCCCACCGAGGCAGAACTTAGACTGGTGGCAGGTTTTTTGGTCGTGGGACGCACCGCTGCCGGTTTCGTGCTGCGACGGCTGGTGGATGTGCGCCGCCGCGAACGCGCCGCTGCCCGTACCTTGGCGCAAATCTCTTTGCTAACCTCGCGGATATTCAGCGAGACCGTGCCGCCAGGCTTGAGCACATAATCCACGGCGCCCAGCTCCATTGCCTCAAAGGTCGCCACCGCGCCCTCATTGGTCAGCGACGAGACCATGATCACCGGGCGTGGATAGTCGGTCATAATATGCGACAGACACTCCAGCCCATCCATCACCGGCATGTTGATGTCTAAGGTAATGACATCAGGATCATCTTCAGCAACCCGTACTAGGGCATCGCGCCCATCGCGGGCTGTGGTGACGATAAAATCACCGCCTTCCTCAAGGATTCCGCGCAGATGTTTGCGCATCAGCGCGGAATCATCGACCACCAAGACTTTAATTGGCATGTTGTTGTTTTCTCAATCGAAGTCTTAATTGGTCGCCGCTGCTGCTTTCGACCGCCCCTCATTTGAAGGCAGCGAGGTCGCCTGATCAACGACTGCTCGTTCACGATCACTGAGCAATTGGCTGACATCGAGCACCTGAATCATGCGTTTTTGCTCACGGAAATTGACCACCTTACCCATGATCCGGGTTTGTTCTTCGGAAAGATTGGGCGCATCCTCGATCAGATGCCGTGGCAGCCGCCGCACCTCAAGCACGGCATCGGTGATAAAGCCGGTGCGGGTGCCTTTGAGGTCGAGAACCAAGATGCGCTGGCGGTCGTTGCGCTGAATGCGCTGCAAACCAAAGCGGGTGCGCATATTGAGCACCGGCAACACCGCCCCGCGCAGATTGATCATGCCCTCGATAAACTCCGGGGTTTTGGGCACCCGCGTCATCTGCTCGGGTACGCGAGTGATTTCCTGCACCGCCTCAATGCTCACCCCAAATTCCTGTTCGGCAAGCATAAAGATAACGAGCTGGGTTTCATCATCGGTTTGATCGCGACTGTCTTCGCTCTGATCCTGTATCACGCCGCTGGCCTCTAACTCCTGATCGCGGGTTTGCAGTGCTTGCTGGATGGCTGGATGCTCAAACAGCGTCCTCGACGACAGCACAGACACCAGCCGTTTGCCGCCATCAAGCCGACACACTGCGCCAATGTCGTCCAGATCACCACCTTGCCGCAACAAGGCAGGCATCTTGTCCTGCACCTCGGGGGAGATGCGCAACACTTCGCGCACCTGATCCACCACGATGCCAACGGTTTCTAGGCGTTTGCCGGCCTCGTTGAGATTCACCACCAGAATGCGGTTGTGCTCATCCACGGGGCGTTCAGCCAGTGCAAACATGCGCCGCAGACTCACCAACGACAACAGCCGCCCACGCAGATTGATCAGCCCTAACACATGGTGCGAGGCACGCGGCACTTGGGTGATGGTCTCGGGTACGCGCACGATCTCTTCAACCTCGTTGATCTCAAAAGCATATTCTTGCTCATCGACCACGAAGCTCACCAGTTGCTGGGTATCATCCTCAGCCTCTAGGTGCTTGAGACTGGCGGTCGTGCCCAGATCGCTGACTCCAGCACTGCTGCGCTCAGTTGTGGAGCTTACGAAGCGTTCAGAAAAGGTTTGGCGCACCACCTGGCGCACATCAAGCAACTGGATTAGATCGTGGCCGCCGATGCTTTTGGCAACGCCGGTCAGCAGTTGGCTGTCGATGGAGGCGCTGACATGATCCGAGGATTCGATGTATTTGGCATCGACATTGAGCACCCGTGAGACCTTATCCACCACCAGCCCAACCGGCTTGCCGACATCGCAGACAATCACCCGCGTTGCCTCGTTGACGGCTGCCTCGGGCAGACCGAGCATCCGCCGCAGATCGAGAATGGTCAGCACACTGCCGCGCAGATTCGCCAGCCCCACCAATGCCGGTGGGGTCAGTGGCACATCGACCGTTTCAGGGACGCGGACAATCTCGATGACCATCGCCATCGGGAAGGCAAACGCCTCATTGTTGAGATAAAAGGTGACATATTGATTCACCATCTCATCAGTGAGCCCCTCGGTCTGTTCCTCGGTGTCGAGGGTTGCTGTTTCAATGGTGTCTTCTTGCACCTCAAGTGCGGTATCGTTCATGGACTGTACTCCTGTGATAGATCAGGACAAGGGACACAGCCCAGTTAACCGCTTTGCAACTCATCGGCAATCGAGGCAATTTCGTCGATGGCTTTCGCCAGTTCGGTGGCGCCCTGAGATTGTTGATCTGCTGCTGCCGAGGCCTGATTGGTGGCAGTGCTCGCCTCTTCAGCAGCAGCGGCAATCTGCTCAACACCTTTTTTCGCCTGACTCACGGCGGTGGCAATCTCAGCCGCCGAGGAGAGCACATCTTTGCTGCCTTGCATAATGGTGGCAATGTCGCTTTCGATTGTCACCAAATCTTTGGTCGTCGCGGCGGCTTTTTCGAGTGCTTGCAGCGCGGTGTCCGAGACATTGCCCAGATCGTTGCGCACCACCACCGACTGATCTTGGATTGCTTTGACCAAATCCTTGATTTGTTCAGCGTTTTCGGAAGCATCATCGGCAAGATTCTGGATATCCGATGACACCACCGCAAAGCCCTTGCCATATTCACCGGCACGCGCTGCCTCCACAGCACCATTAACCGCTAACATGCTGATTTTAATCGCAACTGTGGCAATGGCATCGACAATTTTGTCGATTTTGCGGGTGGTGTCTTCCAACGATTGAATATCTTTGAGGTTATTTTGGCTGGACTCAGTCGCTGAGCGAATGCCATTCAGCATGGTCTCAAGCTTGGTCTTGTTCTCATCCAACCGCTGACTCATCGTCTTGCCTTTTTCTAGGGCAGCGTTGCTGCGCTCTTCGGCAATGGCGACTCCTTGCTCAATCTGGGCAATCCCTGCCACCGCTTGTTCGGCAGCCGTAGCTTGTTGCTCTGCACCCTGACGAATCTGGGCAATGGCGTTGACGATCTCATCCGCCGAGCGGTTGATTTCTTCAAT
>SKYD01000175.1 GCA_007128075.1 Thiorhodovibrio sp. | reverse complement strand
CGGGCGGCGTTTTTCCCTGGCTCGTCAATTGGCAATTTTGAGCCACCGGACGCGCTGGCGCTGTTGCGTCAGGTTGGCGCATTGCTAGAGCCTGGCGGACATCTGCTCATTGGCGTGGATTTGCGCAAAGACCCAGCACGGCTCAATGCCGCTTATAATGATAGCCAAGGCGTGACCGCTGCATTTAATCTGAATTTACTGCAACGCATCAACCGCGAATTGGACGGCAATTTTGAGCTGGCGCGGTTTCAGCATCGGGCATTTTTTAATCCCGAACACAGCCGTATCGAGATGCACCTGGTCAGCACCGAGCCGCAACAGATTCGCGTCGCCGGTCACACCTTTGCGTTTGGCGAGGGGGAAACCATTCATACCGAATGCTCCTACAAATACAGCATCGAGCAGTTTCACGATCTCGTGACTTCAATCGGCTTTGAGCCGATTCAGGTGTGGACAGATGCCGAGCAGTTGTTTAGTGTGCATGGATTGTGTTGGAAGGGCTAGCTATCAAGCCTGCTTGACCAACGCCACCATGGACGCAGCAGATACACCCACAGCCCCCAAGAGATCAGCACAACACCCACCATCGTCTGCATGAGGGCGATGTCGTGATAGCCACCGTCATCAATGATCAGCACCAGCGCCAACACTGCTGCGATGCTGATCATCACCAGATGCAGCCGCACCTGGGTCAACAACGCGGTGCGCTGTGCCATCAGCCGCACTCCAATCCAGGCAGCACCAAATCCACCAACGAATCCAGCCGCGACATCCAATGGCCAATGCACCCCCAGCGCGATACGGCTCATGCCGACCGATACCGCCAGCGCCAGCCATAGTAATCGCCAACCAACTGATTTAAAATAACAAATCAGCACTCCAAAAAATAGCGCGGCACTGGCACTGTGACCAGAAGGGAAGCTGGCGGAGCGATGCCCTGGGCCAATGAGTACGAATTGATCAGCATTGAGGACGGCAGGTGGGCGCGGCAGATTGAGGGCGTGCTTGATGCCAAAGCTATAAACACCGACCAACAAGGCAGCCAGCACCAAGCTCCATAGCAGATGGGGGGCCTGCCGAGCAAACAGCAGGGCAAGCGCGAACAGCAGCCGCCCGTCGCCGAGCAAAGTCAGCATCTGCCAGAGCCACGGCGGCAGTTGTTGCGCCAGCGCATTGAGCGATACAAAACCGCTGTGATGCCCGCCGCTGAGAAACAGCAGCAACGCAGCCACTGCCGACACCGCAATCAGTGCCAAAAGCCACTGATCAGCGGGCGGCGCGGGTTTGAGATTGGCAGTCAGCGCGGTGGCGAGATCGCGCTGATACCAAGCGAAAAAATCACGCCAGCGGGGCATCGCGCAACAGCCTAATGCCCGCCCCCAACAGGAATCGACAGGGTGCGATAGTTGAGGATGATATGTGCCAAGATGCTGGCAACATAGCCGATGGCGATGTAGGGTGTCCATTTCAGATGCCCAAAGAAGGTATACATCCCCTTAGATTGTCCCATCAGTGCCACCCCAGCCGCCGAGCCAATCGACAACAGGCTACCGCCCACGCCAGCGGTCAGCGTCACCAACAGCCACTGCCCTTGGCTCATGTCAGGATTCATGGTCAACACCGCAAACATCACCGGAATGTTGTCAACAACAGCGGACAGCACCCCAACCATAGAGTTGGCAACAAAAGGTCCTGCCCCGTCATAGGCGACCGCTGAGACCAGCTCCAGATAGCCGATAAAGCCTAGACCGCCAACGCACAGAATCACGCCATAGAAAAACAGCAGCGTATCCCATTCCGCACGGGCCACCTTGTTGAAAATATCAAACGGTGTGCTGTCCTCGATCTCGCCAGCCTTAACAGTTCCCAGCTCGCCAGTGCGATTGAGATAAAAGGCGAACAGCTTCAGATACGCCAGCCCAGTCATCATGCCCAATACCGGCGGCAGATGGTAAAAATTATGGAAGCTGACAGCGGTGAGAATGGTGGCAAGGAACAGCAGCACAATCCGAATTGCACCGCGCTTCATCTTCACCACTTCGGTGCTCGGCTGTGGTTTTTTATCGGGAATGGCTTTGTCCATAAAGTACGCTGGAACAACAAAGTTGATCAGCGATGGAATAAACAGCAAGAAGAAGGTTTCAAACGGAATGACATTTTTTTGCCACACCATCAGCGTGGTGATGTCACCAAAGGGACTAAACGCCCCGCCAGCATTGGCAGCGACAACAATGTTGATACAAGAAATCCCCACAAAGCGCGGGCTATCAACCCCCACCGCCATCACCACTGCGCACATCAACAAAGCGGTGGTCAGGTTGTCGGCGACCGGGGAGATAAAGAAGGCGAGAAAACCAGTGGTCCAGAACAGCACCCGATAGCTAAAGCCCATCCGCACCAGCCAGGCACGCAGTGCATCAAACACCAGCCGCTCTTCCATGGCGTTGATATAGGTCATGGCGGCGAGTAGGAACAAAAACAGCTCGCCAAATTCCATGATGCTGTGGTGAACCTCAGCGGCTGCCAGATGCGCATCCCCATGATTATGGGTGTAATAATAGGCAATACACAACCAAATCAGCCCAGCGGCAAGCATCACTGGCTTGGATTTACGCAGATGCGTAAACTCCTCGCTCATCACCAATCCATAAGCAACCACAAACAGCAGCAGCGAGACCAGCCCCGCCCAAGTGGTGGTCAAATCCATCCGAGCAGCGCTTTCGGAGGCCAGCGCCATCCCCGGAGAAAGACACAATAACAAGGGTATCAAGGTACGAAAAGAAAAGTAACGCATGGCGCGAAGATCCTAAATAATAGATTTTTAACCAGCGACACAGGTCGCAACGAAGGTGACATGAGTGCGCATCATGCCGCGATGCGCCCAATAGCGCAACAAGAATGGCATAATTGGGACTGGATTCACCTAAATTCGTGGCACAAACTTGACTGCTTTCAATCCCCCTTTGCCTGCTCGCACCGCATTAATCGTTTTAGGGATGCACCGCAGCGGCACCTCCGCCTTCACCCGCGTGACCAATCTGCTCGGCTATACGCTGCCCGATGAGCTGATGCCGCCGATTGTTGATAACAATCCCACAGGATTCTGGGAATCAGCGGCAATGGCTGACTTTAATGACCAGCTCCTCGCCTCCGCAGGCAGTTTTTGGGATGACTGGAGTCCATTAAATCCGAGCTGGTTGAGCGCGCCGAGTACGCAAGCTCGCATCCCTCAGGCACAGGCACTGATTGAGCGGCTCTTTGGTGCTCACCCGCTGATCGTACTTAAAGACCCCAGACTGTGCCGGCTGTGGCCGTTTTGGCAAAGTGTATTTGCTTCGCTAGAAGTCACCGTGAAGTTGGTGCTCCCGCTGCGCAATCCGCTCGAAGTCGCCGAATCACTACGCCGTCGCGATGGCTTTTCACCGCGCAAAGGGTGGATTCTATGGTTGCGTTATGTGCTAGATGCAGAATTTGCCACCCGCTCAACCCCCCGTGGCTGGCTGCACTATGACAACTTGCTCAGCGATTGGCGGCAGGTCATGCGTCAACTCGAAAGCCAGCTCGGACTCATCTGGCCGCGCTGGTCGGCACTGACAGAAACTGAGATTGATGCGTTTTTAAGCGAGGGGCTGCGTCATCACCGGCTATCCGAGATTGAGAGCCATCCCGTGCTCTCCGATTGGGTGAAACGCACTGTTCGCGCACTCGATGAGCTTGAGAAAAATCAAAATATCACCGCTGCTCAGGATACGCTGGATCAGGTGCGGGCTGAATTTGACCAAGCGGGTGCCGCACTCGGTTCGATCGTACTCAGTGAACAGCAGGCACGCCATGCGGCTGAACAACAGCTTGAAACCCTTAGCAATGAACTAACCAAACGACAAGCCACCCTCGAAAGCCTAACTGCTCAACATGAGGCGCTGACTGCCCAGCATCAGGCACTGATCAGCACATACGAACAGCTTGATGCGCAACACCAAACGCTGAAAAATTTGCAACAACGCTTATTTCACTACACCCAACAGCAACGCACCCGTATTCAGCAGCTTGCCGCCACTCAAGATCTACTTGGGCGTTGGCATGAACACCTGCTTTGGCCTTTGTGTCGTCAATGGCTGTGCTTAGAACAACGCCTACCACGGCTCACCCAAGGCTCGATCTTGTTTCTAGCAACTGCCATGAACTTGTTGCGATTGCGTCCACTGTCTGCCATCCGCCATGCGCGTGCGCGTCGCGCACTACTTGCCAGCGGTTTGTTTGATGCCACCTGGTATCGGCAACGCTATCCCGAGGTCGCCGAACAGGCACTTTCGGCGGCTGATCACTGGTTAGGTCATGGCCGACAGTTGGGGTATTGGCCACATCCGCTGTTTGATAGCTCGTGGTATCTCAGCCAAGTACCGCCCGAGAGTGTGCCAGTGCTTGATCCGATTCAGCATTATCTCAAACAGGGTGCAGCGGCGGGTCTCAATCCGCATCCATTGTTTGATACTCGCTGGTATCTCAGTCAAAATCCAGAGCTTGCTGCTTCGGAAATCAATCCTTTGCGCCATTTTATCCAACAAGGTGGACAGGCAGGGCGTGCCCCGCACCCGCTGTTTGATAGTGCTTGGTATCTTGCTCAGAATCCCGATGTCGCGGCGGCAGGCGTGAATCCTTTGCTGCATTATCTCGAACATGGCGCGGCAGAGGGTCGCCAACCCCATCCTGATTTTGATGGTTTTGAATATGAAATCAGCCAGCCACAGATCATCTGCCAAGGCATCAATCCGCTGGTTGATCAGATCAAGCGCCGCTTATCGGCATGAAGCCATCAATTCGCTCGTAAGCGCATGCTCGAATGGCCTGCTTCTTCGATGCGTTGGCGCAACTGCTCGGCGGTGGTGGCATCCATGCGCTCACTGCGCACGCGGTAGGTGACGCTGCCCTCAATGGTCGCTGGCTGCACATCAACCCGAATGCCTTGCATCGCCAATTCAGCCTTGAGCCGTTCAGCATCGGCAGCATCACGAAACGAGCCAATTTGTAGCTGATAACGACCGCCGGTGGTCGCTGGTGGCTCTTGCCGTGGGGCTGGCGGCGTAGCAGGTCGCTCTGTTCGTTCAGCGGTCTCGGCTGGCGGTGTAGCAGGTCGCGTTGTTCGTTCAGCGGTTTCGGCTGGCGGCGTAGCAGGTCGCGTTGTTCGTTCAGCGGTCCCGGCTGGCGGTGTCGTAGGTGCTTGTCGTTGGGCTGGGGTGGCCTGCTGCGGCGTTGCGGCAGGCTGGCGCGCTGGCGGCGGAGCTGCCCCATCAAATGGGATTAATACCTCTTCTTCGCTCAGTCGATCATAAAAATCAAAGGTTGGGCGCCGTTCTGGCTCCAGTTCAGCAACCGAAGGCTTGAGTTCTTGCTCCTGATTTTGGCGTAACCAGGCAAAACCCACCCCGAAGGCGCCGATCAGCGCACCCATCATGAACCAAAAAGCACAACTGTGCTGTTTCGTCGGTTTGCGTGGCCGCCGAGGTGGCGGCGCACCTTTACGATAATCGCGTGTGGTCATGGCTACATAGTATCAGGTGCTGAGACACCCAGCAGGGCTAACCCATTGCGCAACACTTGGCGCACCGCCAGAATGAGCTTGATGCGGGCATCGCGCAGTGCCTGATCATCGACTAAAAATTGATGCGCGTTATAATAGGAATGAAATTCGTTGGCAAGCTCGCGCACATAGTGAGTGAGCTGATGCGGCTCGGCATTGAGTGCGGCACTTTCCACGATTTCGGGATAGCGGTCGAGGGTTTTAAGCAACGCGACCTCTTGTGGCTGAGTTAATCGCTCCAGATGGGTGCTGTCAGCACTGGGCGTGATCTCGATGCCGCGCTCAGCGGCTTGGCGCAACACGCTCGACACCCGCGCATGAGCGTATTGCACATAATACACTGGATTATCGTTGGATTGGCTCTTGGCCAGATCCAGATCAAAATCCAGATGCTGCTCAGAGCGGCGCATGACATAGAAAAACCGCGCTGCATCCCGCCCAACCTCGTGGCGCAGTTGGCGCAAAGTGACAAATTCACCTGATCGCGTTGACATTTGCACCTTTTCAGCATTGCGATAAAGAATCGCAAACTGCACTAGTAACACATCGAGCTTGCCCACATCCTCGCCGAGTGCCTGCAATGCTGCCTTGACGCGCGGAATATAGCCGTGATGATCCGCACCCCAGATGTTGATCACGCGATCAAAGCCACGGGCAAATTTGTCGCAATGGTAAGCGACATCGGAAGCAAAATAGGTGCTTTGGCCATTGTCGCGCACCAGAACGCGGTCTTTTTCGTCTCCAAAATCGCTGGAGCGAAACCACTGCGCCCCCTGCTGTTCATAAACTGCGCCGCTGGCTTGGAGGCGCTCAATCGCCTGCGTCACCGCGCCGCGCTGGGCAAGCGAACGCTCCGAGTACCAGGTGTGATAGTTCACACCAAACTGCGCCAGATCGTCGCGAATGTCATCGAGAATGGTGTTGAGTCCGAGATCAAATACTTGTCGATAACGCTCTTCACCAAGCAACGCCTGACTGCGGGCAATTAGGGCATCGATATGTGCCTCTTTGTCGCCTGTTGTTGGATCCTCGGGCTGGGCATCGGCGGGTAGATCGGCAATCACCTCCGCTGCTGCACAGCGATAGTGATCGCCATGCTCACGATGCAAGGTCGCGGCAATGTCCCACACATAATCGCCACGGTAGCCGTTGCTTGGAAACGGCAGCACCTCGCCGCAGAGTTCGAGATAACGCAGCCACACCGAGACTGCCAAAATATCCATCTGCCGCCCCGCATCGTTGACATAATACTCACGCTGCACTGCGTAGCCAACCGCTTCCAGCAAATCGGCGACAACAGCACCGTAAGCTGCGCCTCGCCCGTGGCCAACATGCAAAGGGCCGGTGGGATTGGCGGAGACAAATTCTACCTGTACCTTTTTGCCAGCACCGAGCCTGCTTTGTCCAAAGGTGGCACCTGCGCTTAAAATTTTGGCAACCAATGCCTGATGCGCGGCGGCGCTGAGACGAAAGTTAATAAACCCAGGCCCAGCAATCTCGATCTTATCGATTCCCGCAATGGCGGGCAGTGCTGCGACGAGTTGAGCGGCAAGTGTTCGCGGTGGCTGACCTGCGGTCTTTGCCAACACCAGCGCGATATTGGTGGTGTAATCACCATGGGCGGGATCACGGGCG
>SKYD01000266.1 GCA_007128075.1 Thiorhodovibrio sp. | reverse complement strand
CACGCAACACCCCGCGCCCTTCGAGCAGCAGCCCAACCTGGCGCGGATGCCCACCGTCACGGCGTTGGCGAAGCAGCGGCTCGCGCCCGATAAACTCGCGCTGGTCTGGTGTCCAAGCCACCGTCCAGCCCAGCCCACATTCTAACGGCGTGACCGCGCTGTCCATGTCTTGACCATAAAGATTCAGCCCAGCTTCGAGTCGCAGCGTATCACGAGCGCCCAATCCGCAGGGCGTGATTCCAGCAGCCAACAGCCGTTGCCAGAGCGCCGTCACCTCAATGGCTGGCAGCAACAGCTCCAAGCCATCCTCGCCAGTGTAGCCAGTGCGCCCAACCATCCACTCATCTTGTTCGACCGCATGAAAGGCCGCCAGTGTCGCCGCTTGCTCAGCCAGCGGTGCTGGCAAGTGGGGTAAGGCGTTAGCAAACGCATTCGGCCCTTGAATTGCCAACAACGCCAGATCATCGCGTAAGCGGAATGTTACATCAAAATCACCACGCTGTTGCTGCATCCAGTTGAGATCGCTCATCGCAGTGGCGGCATTGAGCACCGCACGATAGCCCTCGCTGGGGCGGCGGTAGACGATCAGATCATCAATCACCCCGCCATTGGGGTTGAGCATACAGCTATAGAGCGCCTGACCAGGCTTGAGCTTGGCAACATCATTCGCCAACAACTGCCGTAGAAAAGCGGTGGCATCCGCGCCATCGAGATCGACAGCGCGCATGTGCGAGACATCAAACAGCCCGGCATCGCGGCGGACGGCGTGATGCTCTTCGACTTGTGAGCCATAATGCAGCGGCATTGACCAGCCGCCAAACGGAACTAAGCGGGCGTTGAGCCGCTGATGTGCGTCATGTAGAGGAGTGTGTTGCATATTTTTAAGTGTCGGCAATGCGATTATCTAATGTGATGCGTTTACGGTTAGCTTAAGACCTGTGGCACGAAGAATATTGGTGACCGTTGCCCAGGGAGGATTGCCGTTCGGGGAAAGGGCTTGCTCAATAGTGGAAGGCGTTAACCCAGCAGCGGTCGCCACAGCGCCCAGCCCACGAGACTGCGCAACCATGTGCAGGGCGGTTAAGTAAACCGCTGGCTCTGGATCCTCTGCAGCCGCGGTGAGATAGTCAGCGGCAAAGTCGGCATCCTGAAGTTGGGTGAATAACCAGTCGTCATGCGTTGTCATTTGAGTTCCTTTGCCAGTCTTGCCAGCGATGAAGTGCGGTTTGAATATCTTGTTTTTGATGGTCTTTGTCGCCGCCAGCCAATAACACAATCAGTTGCGCACCACCACGAGCATAATAGACCCGATAACCTGGACCATAATCGATACGGAGTTCCCAAACGCCTTGTTCAATTGGCTTGCAGTCGCCAAACAGCCCCAGTTTGAGTCGGGTTAAGCGAGCCGAGATGAGTGCGGCGGCGCGTGCATCGCGCAGACTGTCGAACCATTCAGCAATGCGATCCTTGCCATCCTGGGTTTGGTAATGAATCAGCTCGAACATGGTTGTGCGTTGGATTCACCAACTGTGAGTTTGGAGGCGCGGATCAGGGCTGCTGAGGATTAAAGGCAACTCTTGCTCAGCGCGAACCTCAAGACAGAGTTCAATCGCGTCCTTAATGTTGCTCAGGGCTTCTTCTTTGGTACGCCCCTGACTGACGCAACCGGGGATTGCGGGACACTCAATGACCCAGATACCATCTGCATCTTGTTCAAGAACAAAGGAAAATTTCATAATCATCGCGCCAGTGAATGTTGCGAGTCCGATGAGTATAACGCATGTGCAGCCGCTGATTGGCAGGTATCTTAAACTGATTGGCTTTGGAAAGCGGCTGGTCAGCCGCCGTGGGCTTCGATCACTTCGTCGATTTCGTCCATCAGCTTGAGTTAGTGCGCATCCATCATTATAGCTATAAATCACGGCTCTCCTTTTTAGCACTACTATTTTTATGACCACCTTAAATTCAACACAGAAATAACTATGAACACCCCTCAACAAGTCACAACAGCGTTTCAATGGCCGATTCGGGTCTATTATGAGGATACTGATGCCGGCGGCGTGGTTTATCATGCCGCCTATCTGCGGTTTATGGAGCGGGCGCGCACCGAGTGGCTGCGGGCTTTTGGGCTAGAGCAGGATCAGATCCGCGATGAATGGGGGCTGTTGTTTGTGGTGCGGCAGTTGGCGATTCACTTTGTGCAGCCTGCCCGTTTTAACGAGGAACTCAGGGTCACTGTTGCGGTCGCTCATACCAAAGCTGCCAGCCTAGAGTTTGAACAAACGGTGCTTCGAGCCAATGGCGGTGTCTGCTGTCAGGCGCGTGTTAATATTGCCTGCGTCAATGCGCAGTCACTGCGTCCGCAGCGCATTCCCTCCGCTTTTTTGGACGCATGGTCAACGAGAATCGACGGTTAATGGAACATAGTGAATTTTCTCTGCTGAATCTGGCACTGGAGGCCGGACCTGTTGTGCAGGCGATTTTGCTGGGGCTGGTGATTGCCTCGGTGGTGTCCTGGGCGGCGATTTTTGATCGCATCCGCATTCTGCGCCAAGCCAAGCAAGCTGCCGAGAGCTTCGAACAACGCTTTTGGTCGGGTGGCGATCTGAGCGCGCTCTATCGCCAGCTCGGTCAAAACGAGGAGCAATCAATTGGACTGGCGGCGATTTTTCGTGTTGGATTTAAGGAATATGTGCGCTTGCGCAAGACCGCCCAGCACGACACCATGGCGACGATTGTTGGCGTTGAGCGCGCTATGCGGGTGGCACTGAGTCGTGAGATTGATCGGCTGGAAACGCATCTGCCCTATCTTGCCACCGTTGGCTCGACCAGCCCCTATGTTGGGCTGTTTGGCACGGTGTGGGGAATCATGCAGGCGTTTCATGCCCTAGGCAACATGCAGCAAGCCACGCTGGCGCTGGTGGCGCCGGGAATTTCTGAATCACTGGTTGCCACTGCCATTGCGCTGTTTGCCGCGATTCCGGCGGTCATTGCCTACAACCGCTTTAGCAGCGAGGTGGCGCGACTGAGTAACCGCTATGAAGAATTTATGGAAGAATTTTCCACCTTATTACAACGCCAAGGCAACGATTAGCCCAGCAGAGCTGCACTGATGAGAAATTCACGCCGCGCCATGCGCCGACCGATGGCAGAAATCAATGTCGTGCCCTATGTTGATGTCTCTTTTGTGCTGCTGGTGATCTTTATGGTCACCACGCCACTGATGACCCAAGGGGTGAATGTCGATCTGCCGCAAGCCAATGCCGAGCCACAGGTGTTGCCTGACAGTGCCACCTTGCCGGTGATCATTCATGTTGATCGTTTTGGGGATCTGTTTATTGATCTCGGTGACGGTGATGCCGAGCCGGTCGATGAGGATGGGCTGTTTCGACGGCTACGCGGTGCCTTAGCCGAGATGCCCGATACCCCGGTGCTGATGCGTGCCGATCATGCTGTCGCCTACGGCCGCGTGGTCGAGGCGATGGTGGCTGCCCAGGCGGCAGGTGTACCCAGCGTTGGTTTGGTCACCGAACCACACCGCGACGACCGCAGCCGCTAAATGATGATGTGGGAATCAGTGCGCGACTATATGCGTTCGCTGGGCTGGTCTCTGGCGCTGCATATCGTGTTGGTACTCATGTTATTGTTGGGCGTGAACTGGCGGATTCAGCGCGATGCAGCCGGTGGCGACGCTGAAGAACGGGTGATTCAGGCACAGATGGTCAATATTGATGACCTGAATTTGCCACCGACCAAGCGCGAACTTGAAGAACAAGCCCGCGCCGAGGCGGAGGCTGCTGCCCAACGCCGCGCCAAAGAGCAAGCTCGCGCCGAGGCGGAGGCTTCTGCCCAACGCCGCGCTGAAGAGCAAGCTCGCGCCGAGGCGGAAGCTGCCGAGCGTCGCCGCGCCGAAGAGCAGGCGCGTCGGGAAGCTGAAGCTGCTGAACGCCGTCGCGCCGAAGAGCAAGCTCGCGCCGAGGCACAAGCCGCCGAGCGCCGTCGTGCTGAAGAGCAAGCTCGCGCCGAGGTACAAGCTGCTGAACGCCGCCGCGCTGAAGAGCAAGCTCGTGCTGAAGCCGAAGCCGCCGAGCGTCGCCGTGCTGAAGAGCAGGCGCGTCGGGAGGCGGAAGCTGAGGAACGCCGTCGAGCTGAAGAGCAGGCGCGTCGGGAGGCAGAAGCCGCCGAGCGTCGTCGTGCTGAAGAGCAGGCGCGTCGTGAGGCAGAAGCCGCTGAACGCCGTCGTGCTGAAGAGCAAGCTCGCGCTGAGGCAGAAGCCGCCGAGCGTCGTCGCGCTGAAGAACAAGCTCGCGCTGAGGCGGAAGCCGCTGAACGCCGTCGGGCTGAAGAGCAGGCGCGTCGGGAGGCGGAAGCTGAGGAACGCCGCCGTGCTGAAGAGCAGGCGCGTCGGGAGGCGGAAGCTGAGGAACGCCGTCGTGCTGAAGAACGGGCGGCACAGGAGCAGGCAGCGCGGCTACAGCGGTTGGCGAATCAATGGGTGCCCGCCATTCAAGGTCGAGTGAGCCAGTTTTGGATTCGTCCTGCTGGCGGAGCCGCCAATGCAGAAACTGTGGTTTCGCTGCGGCTGAATCCCGGCGGTGAAGTGGTGGCTGATAGCGTGCGCGTGGTGACCAGCAGCGGCAATCCAGCATTTGATGCCTCGGTGATTGCCGCTATTTATCGTGCCTCACCACTGCCAGTGCCCGATGGCGAGGATTTTGAGCCATTTAGAGACTTTGATTTTCGCTTTAGTCCGTGAAGGCGCGAGCTTTCGCATGGTGTCTGATTTCTTAACAAAACTCTCAGTACAGAAACATCAGTTTTATACCAAGTTTTTGCACTGTACTGAGTGAACGGCTATCAATAGCCTTAACACCAAAAGTGAGAAAATGCGATGTTTCAGTTAGAGCTTTATGTCCATGGGTTGTTCGTTGCTTTAAGTTTGGCGGTCGTGGTGTGGTTGGTGAGTGTTGCCAAACGCGATGTCAGTATTGTTGACTCGATGTGGTCGATTTTCTTTTTGGTGATGGCGACGCTGTATCTGCATGAGTCGCCTGATCCTGGCCAGCGCGGTTATCTGCTGCTGTTTTTGGTGAGTTTGTGGGCGTTTCGGTTGTCGTTTTTTATCACCCGCCGTAACTGGAAAGAGCCGGAGGATCGCCGTTATCAGGCGATTCGCGCCGATCATGAGCCGCATTTTTGGCTCAAGAGTTTGTTGATTGTTTTTGGGTTGCAAGCAGTGCTGGCGTGGATCATTTCACTGCCTCTGCATGGCACCATGACCAGTGCCGCGCCCTTGGGCTGGCTTGATGCGCTGGCGCTGCTATTGTGGGCGATTGGCTTTGGCTTTGAGGCAATTGGCGATCAACAACTGGCACGGTTTAAGGCAGATGCCGCCAATGCCGGGCAGGTGATGGATCAAGGGCTGTGGCGTTACACCCGCCATCCTAATTATTTTGGCGAGGCGTGTTTGTGGTGGGGATATTATCTATTCGCGGTGGCAGCAGGGGCGTGGTGGAGTTTTCCCGCGCCGATTTTAATGACCATCTTGCTATTGCGGGTGTCCGGAGTGGCACTTTTGGAAAAAGACATCAGTGCGCGCCGCCCTGCGTATCAGGATTACATCCGCCGCACCAGTGCGTTTATTCCACTGCCGCCGAAAACACTCTAGCTATTGGCCGCATTGAGCAATTGGCTTAAAAATGGCACCGTCACCCAGCGGCCCTGGGCAAGACTGGCTTGATCAATGGCATCGAGCAGCCGCTGCAATGATCCAGGGTCGCGGCGACAGCGGGTTAATAAATAACGCCGTGCGGTGCTATCTAGGCTAAACCCTCGGTGGCTCGCGCCCTCGGTCAGCAGCCGATCCAGACCATCATCATCGAGAGCACGCAAGGTAAAACTCGGGCCAGAACACAGCCGCGAGCGCAGATCGGCGCGTTGCACCGCGCTGGCAGCAGGTGGTCGCCGGCCGGCAATCAACAGCCGCCGCTGTTGGCTATCAAATTGATTAAACAGCCGAAACAGCCCCTGCTCCCACTCGGGATCACCGGCAATGGCATCAATGTCATCGAGAGCCAGGGCATCAAGATGTTCAACATCCTCCAACACCTCGGGATGCAGTCCTGAGCCATTCAGCGGCAGATAGAGTGCGCTGCCGCCGCCATCCGTGACCTTTTTACAGGCCCCTTGCAACAGATGGCTTTTGCCAGCGGCAGGTGCGCCATGCACAAAAAGATAATTCATCTGCACGCTGGCAGCCCAGGCATTCACAGTTGCCAGCACCGCCTGATTGTCACCAACAATAAAAGACTTTAAATCTTTGCTTGTTGGCAAACACAGCCCCAGCGCCAACTGTTGTTCCAAAAATAAAACTCCGCGTGTTTTAGCTTAGAGCACGAGCGGTGGTTGCCAAACGCCGACCCAGTGCTTGGCATAACCGTTTTTCGCCATCAGTGAACGGGTGGTCATTGTTGGCGCCAGCAACATGCGACGGGCCATAGGGTGTGCCGCCGGCTTGGGTTTGCAACAAATCCGCCTCGCTGTATGGCAGCCCCACGATCATCATTCCGTGGTGCAGCAAAGGGATCATCATGCTCATCAGCGTTGTTTCTTGCCCACCATGCAAACTAGAAGTTGAAGTAAATACTCCCGCTGGCTTGTTAATCAACGCCCCTTGCATCCACAATGAAGAAGTAGAATCAAGAAAATATTTCAGTGGTGCCGCCATGTTACCAAAGCGCGTTGGGCTACCCAATGCCAACCCAGCGCAGTGCTGAACATCCTCTAGCGTCACATAAGGTGCTCCAGAATCTGGCACAGCGGGGGCAACGGCTTCACACTCGGCTGAAATTTCAGGCACAGTGCGTAGCCGCGCCTCCAGCCCCGCCTCTTCAACTCCGCGTGCAACATGACGCGCCATATCGGCAGTCGCGCCATAACGGCTATAATACAACACTAAAATGTAGCTCATCGCAGTGGCTCCGTCGTTTCGTTGAATATAAAATAACGCACTTGCAGCAACCGCTGCAAGCGATCAAAGTTGGAATATAGCATATTTTCTTCGAGGATTTTTGGTCATGAGCCTAATCAACGATCTGGCGGCGGCGCGTTCTGAGGAAGATGTCAAGGATGCTTACATCAAGGCATTGGGGCTTAAAAAGTACACTAAAGGTCTGATTGATATTCAGAGCGAGGAAATCTGGTTCGAGGCGAAGGACGCGCCCGAGCCGCCAGTGCGAATCTTTGCGCAGTTGTTGTT
>SKYD01000201.1 GCA_007128075.1 Thiorhodovibrio sp. | reverse complement strand
CACCAGGTCGCTACGGGGTGTGCAATCAAGCGCGCAGTGGTCTGATTGACACCCGGCTGCCAGCGCAACGCCGTCATTATCAACAACACTTTCAGCGCCAGCACCAACAAATTTATCACTTACTGCATCAAGCGGGGGCGGCGCTGTGGCAACTGCGCACCGATGAGGATGTTGCCACTCGGCTGGCGACCTGGCTACGGGAGGGGATTGTGTGAATCCCGATCTACAACTGCGCGATATTCATATTCCACCACCGCCGCACTGGTGGCCACCTGCACCTGGCTGGTGGCTGGTGGCGCTGCTGCTAATTCTGGTGGCCGCCGGGCTGGCGGTGTATTGGCAACACCGCCGCCGCCGTCAACAACGCTGTGCGCGCATCCTCGCCGAACTCGATCAGTTGCCCACCCAGATGCAAGGGCCAACCCTGGTGGCTGCGATCTCAGCACTGCTCAAGCGAGTCGCGTTGCAGCATTATTCACGCGCTGAAGTCGCCGCCCTCACGGGCGAGGCGTGGCTGGCATTTTTGGATCGCACCGGCGGTGATGGCCGATTGCGTCATGGTGCCGAGCAGTTATTAACAGCCTACGCACCCAGGCTAGAGCCTCACGCCGATGTCAGCGCCTTGGTTGAATACGCCCGACTGTGGATACGGAGCCAGCGGTCATGTCGCTGACCTTGGCACATCTGTGGGCACTGCTGGCGCTGCCACTGCCGCTGCTGGTGATACGGCTGCTGCCGCCAGCCCCGGTGACCGAAGGTGCCACGCTGCACGCGCCGCTGTTGCTGGATCTGGTGCCGATCATGCAACAGCAGCATCAGCCGCCACCACTGCTGCGCTGGCTGGCGTTGCTTGCCTGGGGACTGCTGGTGTTAGCGGCGGCGCGTCCGCAATGGGTGGGCGAGCCGATTGTGTTGCCAGTCACGGGACGCGATCTAATGTTGGCGGTTGATCTCTCTGGCTCGATGAGCGAGCAGGATATGGTGGTCGGGGTGCGGGTGGTGGATCGACTCACCGCAGTCAAGGCCGTGGCGGGTGATTTTATCAGTCAACGCAGTGGCGACCGAATCGGGCTGATTCTGTTTGGCTCGCAAGCCTATCTACAAGCACCACTGACTTTTGATCGTGACACCGTGCGCAGGCTGTTGTTTGAGTCAGTGGTTGGGCTGGCAGGCAACGAAACCGCGATTGGCGATGCGATTGGGCTGGCGGTGAAACATCTGCGGGCGCAGTCGATGAGCGATCAATCGGTGCTGATTTTGCTCACCGATGGGGTCAACAATGCCGGGATGCTAACCCCAGAACGCGCCACCGAGCTGGCAGCGCAGGCGGGGATTCGGGTCTATACCATCGCTTTTGGTGGCGAGCCACGGGGACCGTTTGCGATGGGCTTGGGTGGTCATCCGATTGATGAGGCAAGCCTCAAAGCCATAGCCGATGCCACCGGTGGGCGTTATTTTCGCGCCCGCAATTTGCATGAATTGCAGACGATCTATGCAGCAATGGACGAATTAGAACCACTTGAGGCCGATACGCGGCAATTGCGCCCCACCACTGAGCTATTTGCCTGGCCATTGGCGGCGGCTCTGTTTGTCAGTCTGGTGCTTGCCGCTCGTGCTGGCAATCTATTCGTTGGTTTTTTTGCGTCCCAACACCAAAAGACAGGGAGTTAATAGCAGAGTGAGGCCAGTGGCGAAGGTCAGGCCGCCGGCTATCGCGCTGGCAAGCTGTGTCCACCATTGGGTAGAAGGCGCGCCAAAGCTGATGTCGCGGGCGAGCAAATCAATGTTCATTGCCAACACCATCGGCAACAGCCCAAGCACCGTGGTGACCGCAGTGAGCAACACAGGACGCAGCCGCTGACGGCCAGTTTCTATCGCCGCCTCAATCGCTGACAACCCCGAGGCGGTCAGATGGTTGAAGCTGTCGATCAACACAATGTTGTTATTGACCACAATGCCAGCAAGGGCGATGATCCCCAGCCCCACCATCACAATCCCAAAGGTCTGACCGGCGATGAGCAGCCCAAGCAACACCCCAGCAGTAGAAAACACAATTGCTGAGAGCACAATCAACGCCTGCCGCAGGCTGTTAAATTGGGTCACCAAAATCAGCCCCATGGTGAAGATGGCAGTGAGAAACGAACCGAGTAAAAAATCCGCCGCTTCGCGCTGATCAGCATCCTCACCCTTAAAGGTGAGACTGACCTCGGGATCAAGCTTGGCTGATGCAGCGGCCAGCGCGGTGCGCAGCCGTTGCAATTGCGCATCTGCCAACTGTCCTGGGGCGACATCGGCCTGAATCCGCAACACCCGCCGTCCATCAACCCGCGTCAAGGTGCCAGTTTTGGGCGCGGGAATGAGCTGCACAAACTGGCTGATCGGTGCCTGACCAGCGGCGGTGGTCACCCGCAAGCGATCCAGTTGATCAAGGGTGCGCGATTCACGCGGGAAACGCGCCCGAATATCAACCTCATCATCGGCATCATCGGGACGATAGTCCGAGACCTTAATCCCGGTCGTCACCAACTGCACCGCCTGGCCAATGAGCGCGATATCAGCACCGTGACGGGCGGCGCGCTCGCGATCAACCTCAATCCGCCATTCGATCCCAGGCAGTGGGCGATTGTCCTCGATGTCAACAAAGCCGCCGAGCTGATCCATCAGCGCCCGCACCTGCGCCACTGCGGGGGCAATGCGGGCGGGATCTCGCGCACTCAGCTCAATCTGAATCGGTTTGCCAGCCGCAGGGCCGTCTTGCGCCTTGCGTAGTTCAATGCGCACCCCAGGCACCACCGCCGTGCGTTGGCGCAGTTCAGACAGCAGTGCATCCGCTCGGCGGCGTTGGTCCCAATCAATCAGCTCAAGCTGCAACAGCCCAATCAGGTCTTCGGCCTGATCAGGACCGAGTGCGGCATTAAACGAACGCGCATACACTGATTGCAGCTCAGGATGGCCGACAACCTCGTTCTCGATAGCACGCACCAGTGCATCTTTTTCATCAATCGACAGATCACCACGGGCGTGAATTTGTAACAACGCCATTTCTGGCTCGACCTCGGGGAAAAATTCCACGCCACGCCCAAACACGCCATAGGTGAAATAGGCAGCCAACAGCGCGACAATCGCAATCACCAACACCCAGCCAGGGCGGTGGACAGCATGGCTTAACACCCGCAGATAGAGCGCGGTCAGCGCGGAGTCGGGGGGCGGGATCTCGCTGGCAATAGATGGGCTGGCGACAGGTGGCATTGAGCGCGTGCTCAGTTGCGCCCCGAGCACCGGCACGAATACCAACGCCATCGCCAGCGCGGCGATTAAGGTGAGCAACACCGTGATCGGGAGATATTTCATAAACTCGCCAACAATGCCCGGCCAAAACAGCAGCGGCACAAACACCGACAAGGTGGTCAGCGTTGAGGCGGTGATTGGCCAGGCCATGCGCTTGGCAGCCCCTGCATAGGCAACAGATGGCGGCTGACCGTGGCGTAGATCGCGGTCGGCCAACTCAACCACCACAATCGCGCCATCGACGAGCATCCCGACCACCAGAATCAGGCTGAACAGCACCACGATATTGAGCGTATAACCGAGCGCGTCGAGGGCTAAAATGCCAGCAAGAAATGCGCCCGGAATCGCCACGCCGACCAATATCGCTGAACGCGGCCCAAGTGCGGCTAAGATGACAATCATCACCAAAATCACCGCTGAGAGCACATTGTTTTGCAAATCAGCCAAGATGGTGCGCACTTCTTGTGATTTGTCCTGCATGAAATTGACCTGAATGCCCTGTGGCCAATGCTGCTGTTCGGCTAATACTGTTTCACGCACCGCCTCAATGGTGTCGATAATATTCGCGCCGACCCGCTTTTTGATCTCCAAGGTCACGGCGAGCTGGCCATTGACTCGCGCAAAGCCTTCGGGATCCATAAAGCCATAGCGCACTTCGGCAACTTCGCCGAGTGTCACCACCTGCTGATCGGCGATCTTCACTGGCAGGTCATAGAGATCGGCACTTTGTTCAATCAGCCCCGGCACCTTGATCGCCAGCCGCCCGGCTCCAGTATCCAGCGTCCCTGCCGCGACCAACCGATTGTTGCTGCCAACCAGCCGAAACAGCTCAGAAAAATCCACCTCATAGGTCTCAATCACCGCTGGCTCAACGATCAGCTCCATCAGTGGCTCGCGATCACCGCCGATGTCGGCCTCAAGCACGCCGGGCAGGGTTTCCAACTGGTCTTTGAGATCGCGTGCCAGCCGCACCAGGGTGCGTTCAGGCACCGATCCTGAGAGCGCGACCGTCAACACTGGAAACAGCGCGACATTGATCTCGGTAATCACCGGCTCTTCGGTGGCATCGGGCAATTTTGATTTCGCGGTATCAACTTTTTGGCGCACATCAGCAAGCGCCTGCTGATTGTTAAATCCAGCAAAAAATTCCAGCGTCAGCGAGGCATAGCCCTCAGCCGCTTGTGCCTGTAGCTCTTTAAGCCCAGTGATGCCCTGTAGCTCACGCTCCATCGGGCGCACCAGCAGGCGTTCAGCATCCTCTGGCGAGATGCCATCGTGTGCTAAATGAATGTTGACGAAGGGAATCGGTACATCAGGCTCGGCTTCTTTGGGGATGCTAACATAGGCCAGTGCGCCAGAAATCAAGACAAACCCAAGCAACAACAAGACTGTGCGGCTGCGGGAAAAGGCCGCGTCGATAATCGTGTGCATTAAAAATTACTTTTGCGTGAATGTTTGTTTTGCCCTTGTGTGGGTGGGCTGCTAAAAGCTGTGGATGTGAGCTTGGTGGTTGCGGAAGAAATTGCCCCTTGGTTTTTGGAAGCGATTGTGCTATTTATGCCGATGGATAAATCATTTGTCAAGGGTTTAGGCGCAAAATCTTTGTGGATTTTTTCAAATACATTTGGTAGAATTTTTTGAAGTTTTGTGAGGAAATCAAGCACTATGCAAAATTATTGATTGATATATAATTTGTTTTTAATTACAGCATGGTTTTAATTCATTAAAAAATCACTAACTTATTAAAATATGACATTTTTTCACTGTACTGAGGAGTTCTACTATGTTATTTTCGCGTTCTTTGCTCACTGCAACATTGCTTGTTATGTCTGGTGCCGTGGTTGCGGCTGATGCCAATCCACGGGTCGCGCTGGATATTCGCATCGGCGATGAGTCCGCTGGCACCATTGAGATCGAGTTATTTGCCGATCAGGTGCCTAAAACGGCAGAGAATTTTCGCGTGCTGTGCAGCGGTGAACAGGGCGATGACCTAAGCTATGCTGGCAGTCCATTTCATCGCATTATCCCCGGGTTTATGGTGCAGGGCGGCGATTTCACCCAAGGCGATGGACGCGGTGGACGCTCGATCTATGGTGAGCGGTTTGAGGATGAAAGTTTTGACTTAAAACACACCAAAGCCGGTCAACTGTCGATGGCGAACGCAGGCGCCAACACCAATGGCTCACAGTTTTTTATTACTCTTGCCCCCACTCCGTGGCTCGATGGCAAGCATGTGATCTTTGGTGAGGTCGCCGACGGAATGGATGTGGTCAAGGCAATGGAGGCTGAAGGCTCGGGCAGTGGGCGCACCCGCCAGCCAGTGGTGTTGGAAAATTGTCGCATGCTATAAACAGCAATGCGCCACGCTGAAAATTTTTCACGCTGGCTCCAAGCCACCCGCCCGCGCACCTGGCCGCTGGCACTCTCGCCAGTGTTTGCAGGATTGGCATTGGCCTGGGTGCAAACCGGCACTCTGGCTTGGTTTGCCGCGGTGGGTACGCTGTGGGTGGCTCTGGCAATTCAGATTGGCACCAATTTACACAATGATGCCGCCGATTTTGAACGCGGCACCGACACCGCCGAGCGTTTAGGGCCAGTGCGTGCAGCAGCGGCCGGCTGGTTTAGTGTACAGACAGTGCGCCGCGCTGCCCATCTGGCATTTGCCAGTGCATTCACCATCGGGCTGTTATTGGTCATCAGTCGTGGCGGCTGGCCGCTGCTGGCGCTGGGTGCGGCGGCGATCACTGCGGGTTACGCTTACACTGGAGGTGCCAAGCCCATCGCCTATGGTCCACTAGGTGAGCTTTATGTGGTGGCTTTTTTTGGGCTGGCAGCGGTCGCTGGCACAGCCTATCTGCAAACTGGGACAGTCAGTGGTCAGGCGTTATTGGTTGGCTTTGCCTTAGGTCTGCCCGCAGCAGCGGTGTTGCTGCTTAATAATTATCGTGATTTTGCCAGCGACCAACGCGCTGGTCGTAACACACTGTGCCATGTTCTCGGGCGGGCGCGGGCGCGGTGGCTGTATACACTGTTGCTGTTGGTGCCGCTGCTGGTGCTGACTGGCGGATTGGTGTGGTTGGCACTGCCACTGGCGTTATGGTTGCTGTGGCGATTATGGCGCGGTGCTGACGGACGCGCCCTCAATCCACTGCTTGCGCACACTGCGCTCTATCAAAGTGCGGTGGCGGGGCTGCTGGTGTTGGACTTATTATTCAACATCTAGCGGACAATGCAGCACCAGCGTCGGCAACATCCCCGGCGCGGTCGGCAAGCGCAATCGGGTGAAACAGGCAGGCGGCACCTCAATCAAGGTCAGCCGCTGGGCAGCAATCCCCAACACCGCACCTAAGATAACCCGTATGACCCCGCCGTGGGTGATCATCAACCCATGCGCTGGCGGCTGCTCTACAATTTGCTGCCATGCGCTGTTCACGCGCTGTATAAACATCGCCATTGGCTCGGCTTCAGCGGGCGTAAAACCCAACGGATCAGCCCAAAAATTGGCAAGATCCGCTGGCGCAATGGCAGCGACCGCCTGCCCTTCCCAGGCTCCAAAATCACGCTCACTGAGTGCCTGCTCAACCATCAGTGGGCAGGACTGCGTGGTGCTTAATTCAGCAGCAAACTCAGCACAACGCCGCGCTGGCGAGCTGATGATCTGCGTCCAGCCAGTCGTGGGCGCAAATCGCTCTAAACGGCGCGTCATCTGCTGCCAGCCCTGCGCGGTGAGGGGGTCATCTTGGCGACCACGAAAGCACGCCATTCCACCTGCGACCTCACCGTGGCGGAGTAGATCAAGCGTGGCACTCAATTTAGCTGATTCAATTCGTGTCAAGTCCCGCGAGCAACGCCGGTTTCCTGCCATTATTATTTACTCCAAACTTGCCTAAAATGATTGCTTTTTGCCAGCAATTCCCGCTATCTGAGAGCAACCGTGCCCAATGATCGCAGTCCTCGTTTTATTCCGAAGTAAGGTTAAAACCACCGCCTTTAGGCGGTCAGATTTATCTTTGAAGCCTTTTTAAGGGTTGTTGACGACCTCTTTTGAGGTAATAGACGAGATGATCAAGAATTATCTT
>SKYD01000086.1 GCA_007128075.1 Thiorhodovibrio sp. | reverse complement strand
AGTGATGGCTTAGAGCCAAGCACGGTGCGCGAAATCGTTGCCCTTTTACATACTGAACAAAGCTATCGCCCACTGACCTTGCTGATGACCGACAACAGCCTCACCGCTGCCACCCAAGCGACGGATCGAATTTTGGTGCTAGAGAATGGGCGCATGGTATTTTCGGGCACCCGCGAGGCGTTGATAAATGCCTTAACCCAGCGCAGTGCCTTGCGCGAGATTTTGCGAGGTTTAAGTGAGCACGATTGACCGCCTGTATTCCCCGCCGGAGATCGGCGCCCCTGGCAAGCGCGAGGCGCGCCGCCTGCGCCGTGATCTGCGGCTGGCGGGTGTTTTTTTTGTCACCATGCTGGCGCTGGCAGTGCTGGGGCTGGTGCTGTTGTCGCCCACGCTGGTCGGCAGCTACCGGCTCTATGCTTATTTTGAAACCGCCGAGGGGCTGATCCCCGGCATTGAGATACGCCAAGCAGGATATCCCATTGGTTTGGTCGATGCCGTCACCCCGCTGTTACCAGAGACCGCTGAAACTGCATCTCCCTGTTCGGCACTGTGCTTTCGCGCCACCTTGCGTATTCGTCGCGATTGGCCAATTCCGACTGACAGCGTTGCCAGTATTGGCAGTATTGGGCTGCTGCATGGCGATGCAGTGTTGATCGAAGCGGGCAGTGCGAGCACAGTTTTAACCGCCGAGAGCACGATTGTGGTCGCCCCCCGCGAGCCAACACTGGTGGCGCGTTTAGATGCGCTGGCGGTGCGTTTTTATGTGCTTTTAGATGAAAGCCTTGCCCCGGCGTTGGCTGAATTTCAGCGGGTATTGGCTGAGAATATGACTCCAGCGTTGGCTGAATTTCAGCGGATGTTGGCTGAGAATATGACCCCAGCGTTGGCTGCCTTGCGCACCCAGCTTGAGCAGCTAGGCGAGCTGACCGCCAGCACCCGCGAGGTCATCAGCGACGAGTTTGCCCAGACCGCGCAGGCAGTTCACGCCCTGGCAGATGAGTTGCGTCAACTGTTGGCTGAAAATCGTCCGGCGCTGCGCCAAACAGTTGATGATTCTGAGTATTCGATGCGCGAACTGGCGGCAACCTTGGTGCCGATTTTAACCAACCTTGAGGAAACCACCCGCAATCTTGCGGCATTGTCGCGTGAATTGCGGCAGCATCCCGCCAGCCTGTTGCGTGGACGCGACAGCCGAGAGCAAGCGCCGTGGTTTCAGGACTAGCACGGTGGCTGCTGCTGACCCTGCTGCTCTCCGGCTGTGCCAGCACCCCAGCGGTTCGCGACCAATTTTATCAGCTCACTGCCTCTGAATTGATGCCCAGTTCGCAGGTCCCACTGCATCCGGGCACCTTGCTGGTGACCAACATTGCAGCCCGTGGATTTTTAGGCGGCTTACCGATTGTGTTTCGTGACGATGAACAGCCGTCGCTGACCCAACGCTATGACAACCATCTGTGGGAACAGCCACCGGCGCGGATGCTCAAAGCCCAACTGGTGCGCACGCTAGACAGCGCGGGCATTTTTCGCCATGTTCTGGCTGATCCATCAGGGGCACAAATTGATTATCGGCTCAGTGGACAGTTGACCCGCTTTGAACATCGCCCCACCGCGCAGCCGCCAACGGTGGCGCTGGAGCTTGAATTGACCCTGATTGAGACATCAACGCGCCGCTTACGATTGGCCCGCCGTTATGCTCGGCAACAGCCAACTGCCGCCTCAACACCTGTGGCGATGGTTGCAGCATTTAATCAGCTTGTTGATCAGGTGTTGGACGAGATCATTGCCGATCTGCGCAAAATTTAAGTCAACGATTGCCAACAATTTTAATCGCTGTTGGTTGCCCAGGATCACAACACGCAAGACAAGTCACGCCAAACCATATAGAATCTTAGGTTTTGTTTCAACATAGCATTTAACAAACGCATAATGCAGATACTGAATCGCTGGAAACCTTACTGGCCAGTGCTGTCATTCAGCGCATGTTTGTGGCTGTTTGCGCTGCTGTGGCCTTATTTTTTGCCGGGCTGGCTGATGGCATTGTTGTTAACTGCCGCCTGGCTGGGTGGGCTTTCGTGGCAACAACACCACACCGCCACTGATGCAACATCTAATCTCAGTGATTCAGCGCAGACTGAGCTGATGAAAATGCCCAAAGCTCGGCAATACGACCGCGAGCTATGGACGCTGGTGCTGGAAATCGACGACATGATTCAGCCAGAAACCGCCGAATTGCGCGAGATGATCAACCAAGCCACCGGGCTGGTTGCCAATGCGGTGGCTGAGTTACAGGGCAGTTTTCAGGGGCTATTGACAGAATCTGAGGCGCAACAAGGGCTGGTCAACCAGCTCATTCGTGGCATGGGGAAGGGCAATGACGGCAGCCCGGCGATTGATATCAATGCCTTTTTACAAGACAACAGCCTCTTGTTGGAACAAAATGTCGAGCGACTGATCCAGATGGGCAAACACAGCATTGAGGTGGCGCATCAGGTCGATGATCTTTCTAATCAGATGGATAAAATTTTTAATTTGCTCGACAGTGCCAATAAAATCTCTCGTCAAACCAATCTGCTCGCGCTCAATGCCGCGATTGAGGCCGCCCGTGCTGGTGAGGCCGGACGCGGCTTTGCGGTGGTCGCCCAAGAGGTGCGCAAATTGTCGCAAGATTCCACCCAATTTAACGACGAGATTCGTAGTCAGGTCGAGCAGGCACAGCATGCCTTTATCAAAACCCGTGAGATTGTTGGGAGCATGGCCTCACAGGATATGAGTGCGTCAATCAATGCCAAGGGCACCATGGATGAGATGAGCCGCCAGGTGCAAGAGATCAACCGCAATATGTCCATGGGGCTTGATAACATGGGGGGAATTGTTGACCAAATTCGTGGCAATGTTGATGCGGCGATGCGGCTGTTACAGTTTGAGGACATTGTGCGTCAGGTGCTCGAACGCGCCCAGTTGCGGGTGAATTTTCTGGATCGATTTGTCGCCGAGCTGCGGCAGTTGCCGCTGGTTGAACAGGATCGCTCGACAGCCCAGGTTGATGCAGCACGGCAGCGTTTGCAATCATTGCGTGCTGAAGTTGAGGCCAACGCCCACCGCGCTGTCAGTCAACATGATATGGCAGCCGGTGAACTGGAATTTTTTTAACCAATCGCATTGCAGCAGTGCTGGCTGTGGTGTTTTAATTTTTGGAGTTGAATTTTATGAGCGTTTCTCGACGCATTGATGAGAACAATCATCAGGTGACCATCGCCATTGAAGGGCGGTTTGATTTTTCAGAGCATAAGGCGTTTCGTGATGCCTATCGCGATATCCCCTCAACCTCTAAGCGGTTTGTCGTCGATCTATCCAAAGCCTCGTACCTAGATAGCTCGGCACTGGGTATGCTGCTGTTATTGCGTGAATATGCCGGTGGTGAAAGCTCACCGGTGCGCATCTCAGGCTGTAGCGATGATGTACGGCGAGTGCTCAAGATCGCCAATTTTGAGCGATTGTTTATTCTCGATTAGAGCACATTATGGCTAAAGATTCTCCACCGCCTGTGTCGTCTCCCGCCGCCGCCTCGCGTGGCTTGGCACTTATTGTTGACGACGAACCAACCAACTGCCGACTGTTAGGTCAGATGTTGCGCCGCGAGGGCTTTGCCACCGTTGAGGCCTACAATGGGCTAGAGGCGATCGCGCTGTTTAAGAGCCAGGCGGTGGACATCATCTTTATGGATGTGATGATGCCGGAGATGGATGGCTTTGAGGCCACGCGGCATATCAAAGCGATCTCTGGGCCGTCCTTCATTCCGGTGATTTTTCTCACCGCACTGCGCGATGAGGCCTCGCTGGTGCGCTGCACCGAGGCCGGCGGTGATGATTTTCTCTCCAAACCGTTTAGCTTTGCCATTCTCAAAGCCCGCATTCGCGCCATGGAGCGGGTGCGCGATCTGCAACGAACCGTTGCTAAAAAAAATCAATTTTTATCAACGCTGCTTGAACGCGACCGTGAAGAACAGGAACTTGCCGAGCGGGTGTTTACCCGAGCGGTCAACACCAGCAATGTCGCACAAGAGCACATTCGGATAGTGCAAAAGCCAGCGGAGATGTTCAGTGGCGATCTGGTGCTGACCCAACATCTGGTTGACGGCGGACTGCGGATTCTGGTCGGTGATTTCACTGGACACGGGCTTGCCGCTGCGATTGGCGCGTTACCCGTCTCAGAAATTTTTCATGCCATGACCCGCAAGGGCAGCACCGATCTCGATATTCTCTCTGAGATTAACCGCAAGCTCTACCAGATGCTGCCCGCGGATCGCTTCATGGCCGCTTGTTTGATCTCAATCCCCGCCCATGGTCACGAGCTGTATTGGTGGAATGGCGGGATGCCGAGTGCTTGGCTACACACGGAAAATGGCTTAATTGAGCTGGCATCACATGAGCTACCGCTGGGGATTTTGCCGCAAATATCGAACAGCGAGCCACCGCGTCGGCTGCCAATTGCCCCCGGTGATCATCTATTGCTGATGAGTGACGGGCTGATTGAGGCTGACAATCAAGACGGCGAGCAATTTGACGCAAAATTTCGCACTATCATCGGTCAGTGGACACATGGCCAATCGACCTTGCCACCCCTGCTGGCGGCACTGCAAGAACACACCAAAGATATCAATCAACAAGACGATATCGCCGTTGTCGAGGTGCCGTTAAACGACAAGTTGTTTTATCCACTGAATGAAGTTGAGCCAGAGTCACCCGCTGGCTGGAGCTGGTTTTTAACTCTGAGAGACCAGCGGCTGACGGCACTGCCGGCAATACAAGAGGCACTCGAGCCGTTGCAACTGCTCAATGGGCTAGAAGCACATGTCGGCGCGCTGCAAACGATTATCACTGAGTTGTTTACAAACGCCCTTGAGCATGGTTTGTTAAAGCTGGATTCGCGGATGAAATCCACTCCCGAGGGTTTTGAGTCCTATTATATGGAGCGCGCCCAGCGTTTACAGGCCTATCGTGGTGGCATGATCACCCTGCAACTGGATTTTGAGCCGAACACCGATGGCGGGCAAATTCACATTCGCGTCTCCGACAATGGCTCGGGGTTTAGTGAGCAGGATATCCCAAGCAGCCCCAATGACCCGGGTCGCCCTTGGGGACGCGGCATTGCCTTGGTTCGTGACCTTTGTCAATCTGTAGTGTATTCACAAGGCGGAACCGTGGTTGATGCTTATTATAGTTGGTAACTTATCGTGACTGAAACTGCAATACCCCACCTGCCTGAATTGATTCATGGGCGGGTGTGGCTCTGGCAGGCACGCCCGCCTCAGGATGCAAGATCTTGGGCAGAGAGTGCGCTGACTGAATATGGCTGTTTGCCGCACCGCATCAACGATCCGGCGGATATTCAGCCGAGTATGATCAACCGCCGCAGCGGCAATGTGTTGTTGATTGATCCTGGTGTTGATGCCAGTGCTGCCGAGGAGCTGGCGTGTCTTGCTCAGGCCAAAACGCGGCTGATTCAGCCCATGCCGATCTTATTGCTGGGTCAGCAGACCGCGCTGGAGGCGCGGGTCAAGGCGATTGCTGCCGGAGCGAGTCGCTATCTGCCCGGCACAATGACCACCATGCACTTATTGGATGCGGTGGCGGCGGCAATTCGGCGCAGCGTTAGCGATGAGGCACGGGTGCTGATCGTTGCCCCAGAAGATGATGCCAAGGTCTGTATTGATGCGCTGTCCAAAGCGGGGCTGATCACCCAGCATCTGCCTTCCACCGCGCATGAGCAATTGCTGACAACATTGGAGACCTTTCCCGCCAATGTGCTGGTGCTCGATCTGCATCTGCCCGACTATCGCGCCACCGATCTCGCCCAAGCACTGCGCAGCGACGAACGCTATGCGCATCTTTGCTATGTGTTTTTAGGTGATGACGATCAGGCAGCGCGCAGCAGTGCGCCAGTGTGTGAATGGAGCGGCGTGCATTTTGTCTCTAAACCGATTCGTCCGCAGCGGCTGGTTGCGCTGGTCAAAGCCCGGCTGCGGGCTGCCAAACGCGCCCACGATGCCCGCTTTGCCTTGTCCATTGCCTTGCACGAAAGCCGCCAGCAAGCCCGCGCCATCAATGCCCACGCCATTGTTAGCGTTACCGATACCAAGGGCGCGATCTTATCGGTGAATGACCGCTTTTGCGAAATTACCGGCTACGACCGCGCCGAGGTGCTTGGCCGCACCCACCGCATGATTCATTCTGGCCACCATGATGAGACATTCTATCAAGCCTTATGGAACACCATCAGTTCTGGCGAGATCTGGCGCGGTGAGCTGTGCAATCGCAGCAAGGACGGCGAGCTGTTCTGGGTGCTCACCACCATTGTTCCGTTCCTGGATTTGCAAAACCAGCCCTATGCTTATCTTGCCATTCGCACCGATGTGACCCCACTCAAACGCCACAGCGAACAATTGCGCTGGCAAGCGCGGGCGTTAGATGCCATTGCCAACGGGGTTGGCATCACCGATGCGCGTCACGATACCAACCAATTGGTATACATTAACCACGCCTTCACCCACATCACTGGCTATGCCGCCAATGAGGTGCTAGGTCGCAGTTGTCAATTTTTGCACGGCCCTGAAACTGATCGCGCCATCATCAAGGCGATGGTGGCGGCGATGCGCCAAGGCCAACAGACGCAATCGACATTGCGTACCTATCATAAAGATGGCACCCCGTTTTGGAATCGGATGCGAATCACCCCGATTCGTGATGAGCAAGGTGAGCTTACCCACCATGTCGCCATTCTTGAGGATGTCACCGAGACCCTCAATGCGCAGGAGGCATTGCGAGCGGAGCGTGATTTTATTCACACCACCATCAATGCCATCCCCTCGATGTTCTTTTTGATCGACGCTGAATTGCGCTTGATCAAAATCAACACCAAGTTTGTCGAACTCACGGGTTACGATGAAGAAGCACTAAAAACCATTTCGGCGTTGGATCTGTTTGCCGAGTCAGCGCGGCCTCGTGCCCAGCAAGCATTCGCCACTGCATTTGCTGAACACGATTCAGTGGCAATGGAGCTTAATCTTCAAACCCGCGCCGGTGATCAGATTCCGCTGTATCTGCGTGCTGAACGCCATTGTCTACAAGGCATCGAGGTCTTGGTCGGCACTGGCCAGGACATGCGTGAGTACCGCCAGATTCTCGACTCGCTGCACCTGACTGAAGATCGGCTTAATCGCAGCCAAGCATTTGCCAATATCGGGCTGATTGACTGGAACATTACCACAGACACCGTGTACTGGTCAGATCGGGTGCCGATTCTGCTCGGTGTCACCGAAACCCGGCTGGGCTTTGGACTTCATGCGTTTTTTGATGCCATTGATCCACGAGATCGTCAGCGGGTGCGCGAGGCGATGGACCGTTGCCGAGGTGCTTACGATATCTGCGACGAAGATTTCCGGGTGCCGTTGCCCTCGGGACAAGACCGCTGGATGCTGCTGCGCGGCAATGTCGCCTATAACGAGGCGGGCGAAGTCAACCGCATGTTAATGGTGGTGCAAGATATTACTGGCCTCAAACAAGCAGAAATTATCGAAAAGCAGGCGCGGCGCGATGTGCAGGCGATCATTGATTCATTGTGCGCCCTGATCTGCGTGGTCGATGCCAAGGGCACGATTCAATCAGTCAATCGCTCATGGGCACGCGCTGATTGGCATCTGCTGGGCAATCATGACACGCAGCAACCAGGCACTAATTATCTTGAACGGTGCCGCCAATTGGCCGCCACGGGCCACCGCGATCTCGGTGTGCTCGCCGATGGCATTCAGGCACTGTTGACAGGAACCAAGCGCGGCTTTGAAACCGAAATTCACATTGCCGGTGATGTGGACGATGATGAGGCCAACGAGGATACCGTGCATCTGGTGCGCGTCACTCCGCTGCAAGGAGCCGAGCGCACCCATCCACGGGTCGTCATTAGCCACCAAGACATCACCGAACAACGCCAGACTGAAAACGAGCTGCGTGATGCCAAAGAAACCGCCGAACGCGCCAGCCAAGCAAAATCAGAATTTTTGTCTTCGATGAGCCATGAATTGCGCACCCCGATGAATGCGGTGCTCGGTTTTGCGCAGTTGTTGGAATACGATGACCAGCTTGAAGACGACCAGCGTGAAAGCGTCAACGAAATTCTACGCGCTGGCCAGCATCTGTTAGAACTCATCAACAGTGTGCTGGATTTGGCGCAGGTTGAGGCCGGGCACATGGACATGAGCATCGAGCCGCTGGAGATCGACGCGGTGGCGGGCGAATGTCTGGCACTCATCGAGCCACTGGCACGCCCGCGCGCCATCCGCTTGAACATCGACGATCTGGGGGGGCTGCGGGTGCTTGCCGACCGCGTGCGTCTGAAGCAGGTGTTGATCAATCTGTTGTCGAATGCAGTGAAATACAATCGCGAGGGGGGCAAGGTGTGGCTGGCGGCGACTGCACAGCCAGATGCGTCCACCGTGCGGCTGTCGATCAATGACAATGGCTTAGGGATTCATCCTGAACAGATTCAGCAACTGTTTCAGCCATTTACCCGTCTAGTTGCCGATGGCTCAGTGGTTGAAGGTACCGGGATTGGGCTGGCGGTGTGTCGGCGATTGGTTGAAGCGATGAATGGCACCATTGGTGTGAGCAGTGCCTTGGGCGAAGGCAGTCAATTTTGGTTTGAGTTGCCTGCGGCTCTGCCACATGCGCAGCCAGCAGCACCTGTTGAAAATGCCGAGCCGCAGTGGGAGCTTGAGTCCAAAACCCGATATTTGGTGTTGCAAATCGAGGACAATCCAGCCAACCTCAAGCTGATGGAGCGGATGCTGGCAAAACGGGCGACTTTTGATGTGCTCAGTGCAACCAGTGCACGCGAAGGGCTGGCGCTGGCGCACAGTCACCATCCCGATGTGATTTTAATGGATATTAACATGCCGGGGATGGATGGCTACTCTGCGCTGGCGAAATTGCGCGCCGATCCCAGCATTGCCAATATTCCAGTGATCGCGTTGACCGCCAATGCCACCACCGAAGACATCGCCCAGGGCGAGGCGGCAGGGTTCAATGCCTATCTGACCAAGCCGCTCAATATCAGTGCGCTGCTTGAGATCATCGACCGTTTGCTGCAATAACTGCCTGACTTGAGATTTTAGACAATATGTCCCATCGCACACTCACGATTGACCTTGGCACCCGCAGTTATCCAATTTTCATCGGCGCGGGGCTGCTCAATCACGCCGATTTGCTGCGCTCCTATCTGCGCGGGTCTCAGGTGCTGATCGTCAGCAATGACACCGTGGCACCGCTGTATTTAGAACAACTGCGGGCGGCGTTGAGTGGCTACCGCGTAAGCCAACATATTGTTCCCGATGGTGAACAATATAAAACCATCGCGTCGTGGAGTGCGATCATTGATCAACTGCTTAGTGAACGCCTCGCGCGCGATAGCACACTGATCGCCCTTGGTGGCGGGGTGATTGGCGATCTGACTGGATTTGCGGCGGCGACCTATCAACGCGGGGTGGCATTTCTTCAGATTCCGACCACCCTGTTAGCCCAGGTTGATTCCTCAGTCGGCGGCAAAACAGGCATCAATCACCCCGCTGGCAAAAATATGATCGGTGCCTTTCATCAACCAGTGGCGGTGATTGCCGATACCGACACCTTAGCCACCCTGCCCCAGCGTGAGCTTGCCGCTGGAATTGCGGAGGTCATCAAATATGGCCTGATCCGTGATGCTGAATTTTTTGGCTGGTTGGAGACCCATGCTGATGCTCTATTGGCGCGCCAGCAGACGGCACTGATCACGGCGATTGCGCGTTCCTGTCAACACAAAGCCGAGGTGGTGGCGGCGGATGAGCGCGAATCTGGTCAGCGGGCGTTGCTCAATCTCGGACACACTTTTGGTCATGCTATCGAAACGGGCGCGGGCTACGGCACTTGGCTGCATGGTGAGGCGATTGCCAGCGGCATGCTGATTGCCGCTGAATTATCCTGCCAACTCGGCTGGCTAGATCGTGCCAGCGTGATGCGCATTGCACAACTGATTAAACGCTGTGGGCTGCCGCTTGCCGCACACGCTAATCTTGCCCCTGAACGGCTGCTGGAGCTCATGGCAGTGGACAAAAAAGTTCAAGCGGGCACCCTGCGGCTGGTGCTGTTACAAGCGATTGGCGAGGCGATCATCACCGCCGCCCCCGCCCCTGAACAAATCATCGCCAGTTGTGCCCGGATTGGTGCTGAAGGTTTTTGACATGGACGATCACTATTCTAAGCCCGCCCGTCGTGGTGGGATCTATCTGCTGCCCAATTTATTTACGACCGCGGCGCTCTTTGCGGGCTTTTATGCCATTTTAGCTGCCGACCAAGGCCGCTTTGAGGCGGCAGTGTTGGCGATTTTCACTGCCATGATTCTCGATGGCTTTGATGGACGCATCGCCCGCTTAACCAACACCCAAACCGATTTCGGGGCTGAGTATGACAGCCTCTCCGATATGGTCGCCTTTGGGGTCGCGCCGGCGCTGATCATGTATGACTGGGCACTGGTCGAGATGGGCAAAATCGGCTGGTTGACCGCCTTTATCTACACCGCTGCTGCCGCGCTGCGACTGGCGCGGTTCAATACCCAAAGCGGCATGGCAGATAAACGCTATTTTCAGGGCTTGCCGAGTCCATCAGCGGCGGCGATTGTGGTGGGGTTTATCTGGATCGTCACCGATAACCATTTGAATCATCTAATTTTTGCTTGGCTAGGCGCGCTGTTGACTGCCAGCGCGGGGCTGTTGATGGTGAGCAATTTCCGTTACCACAGCTTTAAGCAATGGGGGCTGCAAGACCGCGTGCCCTTTATGGTGATGGTGGTGATTATGCTCGGCTTTGCGCTGGTGGTGCTTGATCCGCCTATCGTGTTGTTTGTCATCGCGCTTAGCTATGCCATCTCGGGGCCGGCGCTGACCTTGCAGCGCGTGCGGCGGCGACGGCTGGAGCGGCGGCGTGATACCTAATTTATGATCTCACCATCGATTGTCTCAGCAACTGTGCTGTTGCTGGTGGTCTCCGCGATGGCGGTGATCGTCTTTCGGCGTTTTGGGCTTGGCTCGATTCTTGGGCTGCTGGTCACTGGCATCCTGATTGGTCCACACACGCCAGGCCCTGCAATCACCGGCGATGTGGACAGTTTGCTTCACTTTACTGAGCTTGGCGTGGTGCTGCTGTTATTCGTCATTGGTTTGGAGATGCACCCGCGCCGCCTCTGGGAGATGCGCCGCACCCTGTTTGGTCTAGGATCACTGCAAATTCTGCTCTCAGGATTGGTGATCGGGCTTTATTTCCGATTATTTCTCGACCAGTGGTCAATCGCCTTGCTCGTCGGCATGAGTCTCGCGCTGTCCTCCACTGCACTGGTGATTCAGATGCTCCATGAGCGCGGTGAGATGGCGACCCGTCATGGCCAAACTGCGTTTTCGGTGTTGCTGATGCAGGATTTGGCGGTGGTGCCGCTGCTGGCGATGCTGCCGGTGATTGCCGATGCCGGTCCCTTTCCAGTGCAGATTCCACTGTGGCAGCAGATTGCTACCGTGTTGATCATGTTGGGATTGGTGATTGTCAGCGGGCGTTGGGTGGTGTCGTGGATTTTGGATTGGCTGATCCGCCATCAACATCGTGATGTATTTTTATTGGTGGTGCTGGCGGCCGTCTTTGTCGCCGCCTCGGCGATGGAATATGCCGGCATGTCGCTGGCGCTGGGCGCGTTTTTGATGGGAATGATGCTCTCTGGCTCGCGCTACAGTGTCCAAATCGAGGCACTGGTCGAGCCGTATAAGACACTGTTAATGAGTCTATTTTTTGTCGCGGTGGGGATGTCGATTGATGTTGGCGCCCTGATGGCGCGTCCCTGGCTATTTATCGTGCATATTGTGATGTTGGTCGGCATCAAGGTCATCGTGTTGTTGCTGTTGGCGCTGTTGTTTGGGGTTGGTCGGGCGGCGGCGGTACGCACTGCGTTTTTATTGTCTCAAGCTGGCGAATTTGGTTTTGTGATCTTTGGTGCCGCACAAGCACTCAATGTCATCAACGATCAGACCTTTATCATCGCCATTGCGGTCATCTCATTAACCATGCTGTTGACTCCAGTGCTGGCGCGTTTTGGCGATTTTTTGGCGTGTTATCTCCCCGAACCACAGGTCGTCAGCACCACCAAGCCAGCGATCAGCGGTGTGTCGCCGCTGGGCATCATGCTCGGCATGCGGTTGTCACGGCTGCTGGATGTGGTTGAATCCTATCTGCCGTTGCGTGCCAGCCCACCAATCCACGATGCCCCGCTGTGTTATCCAGTCGATGACCATGATGCCACCCCCGCTCGGGTGGTCATTGGCGGCTATGGTCGCGTCGGCCATACCATCGGTGCGGTGTTAAGCAGCCACAATATTCCCTATATCGCCTTTGAATCCGATCCCGAACTGGTGGCAAAATGGCGAGCCGAGGGCTTTCCTGTGTATTATGGCGACATTGGCGATCCGCATCTATTGGCAGCGGCACAGATCGAACGCGCTGAGCTGGTGGTGTTGACGATTGACAACCAACAGGCGGCGATCCATGCCACCGAGCTGGTGCGCAGCTATGCCCCTGATGTCACCATCGTGGCTCGGGCGCGGGATCTGATCACCTGCGACGCGCTGTTTCGCGCTGGTGCCAGCAAAGCCTTTCCCGAGGCGGTCGAGGCGAGTTTGCGCCTGGCGGCGGAAACCTTGCAAGGGCTGGGGATCTGCACTGCTGAAGTGGATGAATTGCTTCACAGTGTGCGCCGCACGGATTACGCGCTGATGCGTGAATTTCCCGAATAATTGACAGTGAAATCAACTGATTTGGATTTAACGGATTGATCGCCACAACGCATCGTTTAGTGCAGCTTAGCGATCTGCATTTATTTGCCTCTGCCCACGGGCGGTTGTTGGGACAAAACACCCAACAGACCTTTGCTGCGGTGCGAGCGCAGGTGCAATCACGACATCCCGATGCTGCGGCTTATCTGATCACTGGCGATCTGATGCACGATGAGGGGCTGACTGGCTACCGCTATCTGCAACGCGATTTACAAGGCATCGGAGTGCGCTGTTACTGTCTGCCCGGCAACCATGATCGGGTGGATCTATTGGCAACCCTGATTGATCCGCACAACCCCAAATATCTGCGCGTGGAGGCAGTCGGCGGCTGGGAGCTGATTTTGCTCGATTCAACCATCCCGGGCGAGGATGGCGGCTGGTTAGCGGCGCATGATCTTGCCGCGCTCGATGCCTATCTGAGCAATCAGCGCGAGCGCCCGGTGTTAGTGGCGATGCATCATCATCCGCTGGCAGCGGGCAGCCGCTGGCTAGATCAAATGATCATTCGCAACGCGCCTGATTTGCTGGCGATCCTAGATCGTTATCCACAGGTTCGCGCCCTGGTGTGGGGACATATTCACCAACAGTTTGACGGGCAACGGGGGCATTATGCTCTGCTGGCAACGCCCTCGACCTGCATCCAATTCTTGCCCGCAAGCCCCGAATTTGCCATTGATACCCTAACTCCAGGCTATCGCTGGATTGATCTCTATGCCGATGGCACCATCAACAGCGGTGTCGAGCGCATCGCCGCCTATCCTGATCCGCTTGAACTCATGGCACTGGGCTACTAATTAGCGGATCGAAAAACCGTCAATGGTGCGATAATCCACTGGCTCACAGGTCAATCCTGAAACCTGGGCTTGGGCTGGACCGATGCGCAGCCATTCGCGCAGCCGAGCAACCGCCTCGACATCGCCGCAGGCGAGAACCTCGACCCGTCCATCGGGTAAATTATGCGCATGGCCGGTGATTCCATGATGCAATGCCTGCTCGCGGGTGGCAGCACGAAAGAAAACGCCTTGCACACGCCCAGCGATTAGACATAGAAAACAGACCTTTGGGGAATTTTTTTTGGCTGTGGATGGCTCGCTCACCGCAAATACACTCCTTATTGCGTGTGGGACAATAACAGAGGCTTATTGTGCGCACTGATGCCAATAAGTGCAACACATTTTTAGAACTTAAATTTAGGGTTTTACATCGAGGGCGAATAGATGTCAGAGCAAACGGTTTGGACGGGAACCCCATCGCAGATCACCAATTTTTGGATATTTTTGGCGATGGGGATTGTTGCGGTGGTGATTGTCGCACTGGCGATGATGGTGATCGTCGAGCTGGTTTTCATCGTGGTGCCACTGGCAGTGATTCTCTGGCGTTGGCTGGTGGTAAAAAATACCCAATATGAACTCACCACCGAGCGACTGAAAACCCGCGAGGGGGTGCTCAATCGCAAAATCGATGAGCTGGAATTGTATCGGGTCAAGGATTACAGCATGGAGCAGCCGCTATTTTTAAGACTGTTTGGCAAATCCAACATTATGCTAGAAACCTCTGACAAATCACACCCAACGCTGATGCTCTATGCCGTCGCTGATGGCGAGACGCTGCGCAACATGATCCGCAGCCAGGTCGAGGCCTGCCGCATCAAAAAAGGTGTGCGCGAAACTGATTTTGCGTCGTGACCAAGAGAGCTCGTCAGCAGGCGCGCACTGCGCCCAAGGGGGCGCGGTTCTCAGCTTGGCTTGCCCAGCACGCCAACAGCGGACGCGAGACCCTCAAGCAGCATTGGCAGAATCCGCTGGCGACGGCACTGACGGTGGCGACCATCGCCATTGCCTTGGCACTGCCAGCGGCACTGTATACGCTGACTGAAAATGTTAAAGCCTTGGGCGGACAGTGGGACAGCTCGGCGGCGATCTCGCTGTTTTTAGCACCACAGATTGATGAAGAGCAGGCGATGCAGCTTGCCGAACAGTTGCGCACCCGCAGCGATGTTGCCCGCACCTTGGTGATCTCACGCCAAGATGGACTCGATGAATTTCGCGCTTACAGTGGTCTGGGGGCGGCCCTAGATCAACTCAGCGACAATCCGCTGCCAGTGGTGATTAGTGTCTATGCCTCACCCTTTGTCAACACCAAAGACGAGCTTGAGAAGATGGCGCGGGCGTTTGAACAGATCGAAGGGGCGGATTTTGCCCGCCTTGACACCGAGTGGGTGCAGCGCCTGCAAGCATTGGTCAAGCTGCTGCATCAGGCATTGGGGCTGCTTGGGGTGGCGCTTGGCTCGGCAGTGTTTTTGGTGATCGGCAACAGTATTCGGCTCGAAATCGAAAACCGCCGCACCGAAATCGAGATTATGAGCCTGGTCGGTGCCACCTCGGCATTTATCCGCCGTCCATTTTTGTATAGCGGCGCCTGGTATGGGCTGTTTGGCGGTGCGCTGGCGTGGCTGCTGGTGCGGGTGGCGATTCTCTGGCTGCAAGGGCCGGCTGATCAGTTGGCGATCAGTTATCACAGCGCGTTCGAGATCAGCGGCCTTGGCGTGCTCGCCACCCTGGTGCTGATCAGTGGTGCTGGGCTGCTGGGCATCATCGGGAGCTGGCTGGCAGTGAGCCAGCACCTGGCGCGCTTAGAACCGACCCGCTAACACCGCGCTGGTTGGTCAGGCGGCGCACCAGCCGCGTTGGAAAATGGCAGGCAAAGCTGCTGCCGGCACCCTCTTCGCTGGAGATTGCCAGATAGCCCTGATGACGGCTCAACACATGTTTGACAATCGCCAGCCCCAATCCCGTGCCGCCGGATTCTCGTGAGCGCGCCTTATCGACCCGATAAAAACGCTCGGTGAGACGCGGCAGATGCTTGGCGGCAATCCCCAAACCGTTGTCAGTGATGATAAAAATCGCCCCCTGCGCTTGTTGCGCCCAGGTGACGCTGATCGTGGTGCCAATTGGGGTGTGCTTGACCGCATTGAGCAGCAGATTCGATAACGCGCTGTGCAACTCGTGCTGGCTGCCTAAGAGACCCAATGTGCTATCAATATCAAGCTCAAACTGATGGCGGCCCGCACTCACCGCCTGGGCATCGGCTAAGATCAACTGCAATTCATCGGCAATGGCGACCGTGGTGAGGTCAACGACCTGGTGATCCAGCTCTAGGCGCGACAGCGTGAGCAGATCATCGGTGATCGAGCGCATGCGTTGGGTATTTTTGTGCATGAGCTGTAGCGGTCGCCGATGGCTTTGCGGGGTCAGCGATGATTCACTCAGGGTTTCTAAAAATCCCGAAATGACCGTCAACGGGGTGCGCAGCTCATGGGAGGCATTGGCGATAAAATCACGGCGGATCAGATTGAGATGATACACCTTGGTGATGTCACGACCAATCAGCAGCCGTTGCTTTTTGCGCTCACCAAAGGGGGCGACCTGCACCGCAAGCATCAGCGATTGGTCATGTTCGGGGGCGATCTCCAGCGAGCTGGCATCTCCAGCGTTGATGCTGTCAGTGAGCTGGGGATGATTAAATAATTCACTGAGTTGGCGCCCTTGATCCTGTGGCCAATGAATCCCCATGAGCGTCATCGCTGCGGGATTGGCCCATTCGATGATCTGATTTTTATTCAGCACCACCAGTGCATCGGGCACCGAATTGGCAGCCTCACGAAAACGCCGCTGAAAGCGCAACTGGCGTTTGCGTTCTTTGCGGTTGCGTTGCTGATACTGGCCGATGGTGCGATAAATATCACCCCAAAAGCCGAGCGGAAACGGTGGCACCAGGCGATAATGGCAATGAATCCAATAGGCGAGGCGGGTCATCAGCCACAGATTCCGCCCCACATAGGGCAGCAGTGCCAATAACAATGCCTGCGCCCAATCCAGCCCCACCAAATAGAGCACCAGCGCGCCAAGCAGCACCGAGACACCAAGTGCCAGCTCAAAGCCACGGGTTTGGATTAGCCAGCGCGTCATCGCTCGGAAAACCGATAGCCGACACCGCGCACAGTTTGCAACAGCCGCTGATGTCCCGTTTGTTCGAGTGCCTTGCGTAGCCGCCGGATATGCACATCAACAGTGCGCTCCTCGACATAGACCTGATTGCCCCACACATAATCGAGCAACTGGGCGCGGCTAAAGGCGCGTTCGGCATGGGTCATAAAAAAATGCAGCAGCCGATACTCGGTTGGCGCAATGGTCAGCGGTTGCCCCATCGCGGTCACGCGGTGGCTGATGTTGTCGATGTGCAGCCCGCCGATCTCAATCTCATCGACGCTGTTCTCGGAGCGGGTGCGCCGCAGCACGGCATTGACGCGAGCAATCATCTCGCGGGGTGAAAACGGCTTGGCGATATAGTCATCCGCCCCAGTATCCAGCCCACGGACGCGGTCTTCTTCCTCGCCCCGAGCACTGACCATAATGATCGGAAGGACGCGCGTTTTGCTGCTTTGCTTGAGCTGGCGCGCCAATTCCAGCCCCGAACGGCCTGGCAACATCCAATCAAGCAACATCAACTCTGGCAGCTTGGCGGCCAGATGCTGGCGCGCCTCCTCAGCATGACCCGCCTCAAGCGTGTCAAACCCCGCCTCTTCGAGACTAAAGCGCATCAGCTCGCGAATATCTGGCTCGTCATCAACAATCAAAATCGTCAACATCGCTTAACCCCGTGGCAACAGTGAATCCAAGCACACCAGTGTATGTCAACAATGTTACGAAAAGGTTAAGTTTTTAAGCCTAGTCAACAGCATTGTGCTGTTTTATCAACGATGCCACAGCAATTGATCAACATATTGCTTGATTTGCTCATGGCCTGGGGTGCCGATAGAGGTAAATTCAAGCTGGGTACGATAGGTGCCGTTGAGATTGTTGCTGCGCAGAATGCGCGCATACACATCGCCGTTGATTTCGCGCCCCAGCGCAGGGCGCACACTGACTAAAATTTCTGAGTAGCGCGGCAACATGAGCGGTAAATCCGCGCTCATGCCGTGATAACCAATATCCTTAACCCGACCCTGGAAGCGTTCCAAAAACACCCGCTTGCCTTCAACGCGGCGAAAACTCATCGGCAGATCAACCTTAACCCGTGGCGAACGGCGCGGCTCGATCTTGGGGACCTCGATGCGCTGTGGATGGGTGATCGATTGCAGTTCATAAAGTGTCACAAGATCGCGCTTGCCCTTGACAGCAACGGCATTGACCGTGCCAACCTCTACATAGTCAGCCGCAGCGGTGCGACTGGTTTCACTCAGCAAAATCTGACCGCGCAGGCTATAACCTTCCATCCGCGAGGCAACATTGACCGCATCACCGATCACGGTATATTCACTATAAGTGCTCGAACCATAGCTGCCTGCCATCACCATGCCGGTGTTGACGGCAATCCCCACATGCAAACTCGGCTCGCCGCGCGCCTCACTGCGGCGGTTGAGTGCCTGCATGGCTTGCTGCATCTGCACCGCACACGCTAAAGCCCGTCTGAGATCATCGGGCTTGGCAAGTGGTGCCCCAAACAGTGCCATGATCGCATCGCCCATGAACTTATCAACCAGCCCGCCGTGGCGTTTGACAATCGACGACATCACCTGAAAATAGCGGTTAAGTGCCTTGATCACGACTTTTGGTGGATAGGTCTCGCTCAGACTGGTAAAGCCGCGAATATCGGCGATGAGAATGGTCGCCTCGGTGGGGACAATGGCCTGAGATTCGAGTAAAAAGGCATCGAGCAGTGGATGGATACGCCCGAGAAGCATCGCCTGAAGCTGCTCCTGGGGCTGTGAGCCATAGAGTTCCTCAATGATGCGGGCGATCCCGGCGACAAATTGCTCCCGATCCCGATGCTGCATGATGGCGCGATCCTCAAATTTTTCTCAAAAAGTTATAAGTTAAACACTAAATCTGTGTCTTGATCCCTGACAGCGGCTTGACTTAGTATGCCTAGTTCATTTACCGATTTAAAAAGGGCAATCCACATGACGATTGAGCGTATTGTACTGGCATTTGCCGGCGGGATGATTCTGTTCTCACTGCTGTTGGGCTGGCAGGTCAGCGGCTATTTTTATCTACTCACCGCCTTCGTTGGGGTGAATTTACTGCAATCGGCGTTCACTGGCTTTTGTCCGCTCGCGCTTATTTTGCGCAAAATGGGCAAATCATCTGGCCCAGCATTTTAGCCCACAACACTTTAATTAAGCGCACTCTTGACTCATCGCCCCCGCAAGCGAGTGAGTGCCCAGGCGACATGTTCACGCACCAATGGGCTAGGGTGCGTTAAGCGTGAACTCAGTGCGGCATGGATTGCAGCCGACGGTGCTGCATTGCCAAGGGCAACACTGATGTTGCGCAGCCAGCGTTCATGACCTAGCCGATGAATGGCGGTGCCTTGGGTGCGCTGGCGAAAAGTGTCCTCATCCCAAGCAAACAACTCCACCAGGGTGGCACAATCTAGGCCATGCCGTGGCTGAAAATCGGTCTCAGTGGTCAAGGTTGCCCGACGATTCCACGGACAAACGCGCTGACAATCATCGCAGCCAAAAATGCGATTGCCAAGCAAGGGGCGGAGGTCTTCAGGAATCGACCCCGCCAGTTCAACCGTCAGATAGGCAATGCAGCGGCGCGCATCGAGCACATAGGGAGCGACAATCGCCGCTGTCGGGCAGCTTTCAATACAGGCCTGACAGGTTCCGCAGTGTTTGCGGCTCGATGAATCGACTGGCAGTGGCTGATCGACATAGATTTCACCCAGAAAAAACCACGACCCCGCCTCACGGGAGAGCAGATTGCTATGCTTACCAATCCAGCCTAGCCCCGCTTGTTCTGCCAGTGGCTTTTCCATCACCGGGGCAGAGTCAACGAAAAGCCGATGCGAAAAACAGCCAATCTGCTGTTCCATGCGTGCCACAAGCTGCTTGAGCCGTCCCCGCAACACTTTATGATAATCACGCCCCAGTGCATAGCGCGAAATAAACGCCTGCGCGGGATCGCTGCTGATGTGCTGTGCTCTGGTCATCGGCTCAGGAAGATAATCCATCCGCACACAAATAATGCGCTGCGTGCCAGGCACCAACTCTGCTGGACGCGCCCGTTTGTTGCCGTGACGCGCCATATAGTGCATCTGACCATGAAACCCTGCCGCCAGCCAGCGGTTTAAATGAATCTCCGCTTGCACCAATTCACCAGCCGCAATCCCCACCTGCGCGAAACCTAGCTCACGCCCCCAGCGTTTAATATCTTTGGCAAACACGGCATAATCAATTGCCATGGCTGAATACCAAACCTAATCCGCCGTCCACACCACATCTTCATATAACTCATCAAGGCTGATCAGACAATGCAGCGGCGGACAATGCAGCGCGATCTCGCCGTTGGTTTCATACACTTGATGCAGCCAGTGACCGGATTCTTGACGCTGATAATGCTCAACACAGCGTTTGTCTTGCGCGATGAGCAGATAATCACGCAACGATGGCAAGGTGCGATAAGCGATGAGCTTTTCGCGGCGGTCGATTGACTTGGTGGTGGGCGAGGTGACCTCAGCGATCAGACAGGGCGCGGTTTTATAAAATGGCTCGCGGTCATCGTCTGCACAGGTGAGCAACACATCAGGATAATAAAAGCGATCATCTGCTAGGATGCGCACCTTCATATCACTGATAAACACACCACAGGTGCTGCCACGGCTGTTGGCACGCAGATGGAAGGCTAAATTGAGACTGATGCGATTGTGTCGCTCGCTGGCTCCCGCCATCGCAAACACCTCGCCGGCGATGTATTCATGGCGGATGGTGCTGTGTTGTTCACCGTTGAGATACTCTTCAACGCTGATCGGCAAGATAGCCGGTTGTGCCGTGTTCGACATGAAATATCTCCGTTAAAGGACACTGCATGGCTTTTTACTCCTTAGAATCTAAGGGTTTTTACATCTTACCACATTCAGCACTATAATTTACAGAGCTACCCACTTTACTTTGGCGCAAAAATAGGGTAAGGTCGATCACCTTGAAAACATACTCATGCCCTTTTTTGTTGGTAAAGTTGCAGGCAAAGCACACGAAAATAGGGTTCATGTTAAACACCTCTTGTATTTAACAATTTTAAAGGTACCGACTATGGGACTACTTTCTTCTTTATTTGGCGAGCGCCCAAAAATAACAAAGACGAGGGTTGCTGATTTAGCTGCTGCTACACTTGATTATGTTGTTGAAAAAGCAGGGTTTGATATACTGGTTGAAGGGAGCCTTGTTTTAGAAAAAGATTTTCATCCCAGTTTTCAAAGTGGCAGACCAAAAATTGGCGGAGATCTCATTGCTGTTGTCGCAATTGCCGATCTTGAGGAGTCAAAATTTTTTAAGGCTTTTTCTGAATCTGAGATAGAAGCTAAAATGAGTGATTCATCAATACTAGAACCCATTATAGACCAAATAACCCACGCCGCTATGCAAAAGTTTGAGTCACAGTGCCCTTCATTTGCAGAACTGCCAAATGGGAAGGGGAATATGTTTGGTTAAGTGACAGGCGATGGTTTTATGCAGCTTTCGCTGGCTGGAACTTAATTTAAATTTTAATCTCGAAGGGTTCAATTCCCCGCCGATTGTGGCGGGGGTTCTTTATTGAAAAATTAGGTGTTATTATGAGTATGATTTCAAATGAAGAAGTTAAAGAAATTAGGCTTTTAGCATCAAAAGTTAAAAAGCTTAAAGAAGAAAATTATGACGCTTTAACTTGGGATGAGGCTATAAAGCAGGTAGTATCAGCACATTCCAGAAATGAAGACGAGTTCTTTAGAAAAATTGCTCTCCTCGAATTTTTTATTGCAGAAGATAAACAACTATGTTCTTTAGATGTGTTTCTTGAAGGACTTGATTCTGAAATACAAAATTTGAAAGAGCGTGCTAAAGATTATGCAATTTCTGAATCCGAAAGACTGGCATTAAAGCAAAAGATTTCTGATTATTTTTCACGCACAAAATATCCAGAAGATAAAAATAGCGCATTTGACTATTATCAAGTAATGGTTGATAAATTATTTACATCAAACTCATGGAGCGAATTAATGTTGTCGCTTTATGATCTTTCTGTAATTCTTAAAGAACACTATCCAAGTACTTTTTCCGAAGTTCAAATGCTTGCTGAATTTTGCGATAAAGTTCAACCACTCATTGACATTTCAAAAGAAGGCGCAACAAAAAAGCAGATCGCTTCAGCTTTGGAGGTTAGTGTTGATTTGGTTGGCACTGTTATGCACCGTTTTACTCAACTTGGAATTTTTGAGTTGAGCAAAAAAGGTAGAGCAAATGTTTATACATATAAAAAATCTACTTTTGATGTTAATACTCTTAGAAAAGAATGGACTTGGTTATGGTCGCAACCTTATAAAAAACTTAGCTTAAAATTATATGATCAGCAACAATTTATATCTATAAAGTAGATAGCTAGAGCGCATTAACACGAGGTCACCATTATGAATAAATTAACAACATATATTTTTTTTGCATCTGTATTATTTAATCACAACACATTATACGCTGACTCTTTCGATCCACTCCACGCTATACAACAATTTCGTGATAGCGAGCAACAAAAAGCTGAATCAATTCTTGGTGCTAATGCTAAACAACTGGCAGATATTAGTCATCAGCGTTACACATTAAAAGGTGAAAACGATTCAATAGTTATTGATACCGTTACTCAACTAGAGTGGATGCGTTGCAGCATCGGACAAGTCTGGGAAAATAATCGATGTGAGGGTCAAGCAAGTGAATTAGATTGGGATGATGCTCTAGT
>SKYD01000274.1 GCA_007128075.1 Thiorhodovibrio sp. | reverse complement strand
GGTGGGCTGGAGACCATTGCCCCGCTCGGTGCGGCGGTGGATTTGGCTTATGCACTGCCTGACTACGCAGTGCGCATCGGCTTCGCGCCCACTGATTTTACTCAAGTCAATTTCGCGCTCAATCGGCGGATGGTGGCGCAAGCAATGGCATTGCTTGATCCTCAGTCAACGGATCAGGTGTTAGATTTGTTTTGCGGGGTTGGCAATTTCACCCTGCCGCTGGCGCGACACGCCGGCGCGGTGGTGGGCATCGAGGGGGATGCGCGACTGGTGGCACAAGCCCGCGCCAATGCTGCGCACAATGGGTTAAATAATGTTCAATTTGAGTGTGCTGACCTATATCAACAGCCCTCCTGGGGTGCGCAAAAATTCACCAAAGCATTGATTGATCCACCACGCAGTGGGGCTTGGCAGGTGCTCGATCCGCTTGCTGCCAGTGGGGTGCAACGGCTGTTGTATGTGTCCTGTTATCCAACAACATTAGCACGCGATGCCGAGCATTTGGTTCATCAACTTGGCTATCGGCTGGTGGCAGCGGGGGCGATGGATTTATTTGCCCACACCGCGCATAGCGAAGCCATGGCACTGTTTGAGCGCTGAGGTCACGAATGGGCATTGAAATTGAACGCAAATTTTTGGTGCAAAATGAACAGTGGCGCGCTGGCATTGAGGGCGAGCTACGCATCGTGCAGGGCTATCTTGCCAATAACTATAGCACCACGGTTCGGGTGCGTATCCAAGGCGAACAGGCGTATTTGACGCTTAAAGGTCCGACGCGGGGCATCTCGCGCACCGAGTTTGAGTATTCAATTCCGCTCAGTGATGCCGAATTTTTATTGCGCGATCAATCCATTGCGCCGCCAATTGAGAAAACCCGCTATCTGGTGCGCCATGATGCCGATCTCTGGGAGCTGGATGTGTTTGCTGGTTCCAATGCCGGGCTGGTGCTTGCCGAGATAGAACTTGAGCAGCCCGATCAGGCGTTTACCCCTCCAGAATGGCTTGGTGCCGAGGTGACCGCCGATGCCCGTTATTACAATATCAATCTCGCCCGCCATCCGTTTTTGTGTTGGTAAGACCCGCTCGTTCACCAAACAGACCGCTTCGCTGGCTGGCAAGTTTGCGATTATTGCCGCGTAAAGCCGATAATGCAGCTTAATTTGTCGCCATCGTTTCTAAAGGATTATCTGTGTTTAAAAATGCCAAAATTTATCGCTTAAAAGAGCCCTTCACTTTGGATCAGGTGCAGCTAGATGCCCAGCTTCGTCAGCATGCCTTTAAGCCCTGCGGTCCGTTGGAGATGACCGCTATGGGCTGGACCCCGCCGCTGGGTGGGCAGACGCTGCAATGGGTGCATGGTGCAGGTGCTTGTTTGCTGATTGCCGCCCGCCGCCAAGAGCGGCTATTGCCAGCGGCGGTGATCAACGAGGCCGTTGCCGAGAAGGTCACTGACATCGAGCACAACGAGATGCGCGATGTCACCCGGCGCGAGCGCAGCCGTCTGCGGGAAGAAATTTTAATCGACATGCTGCCCCGCGCCTTCACCCGCTCGCGGCGCATCTGGGCGTATATTGACATCGAAGCCAACTGGATTGTGGTCGATAGCCCCAACGACAAGGTTGCCGAGGAGGTGTTGAGCCTGCTGCGCGAGTCCATCGGCTCGCTGCCGATCAAGCCGCTGGTGCCCACCATTGCAGTTGCCGAACGCTTTAGCGATTGGGTTGCAGGCGGCGAGGTGCTGGCAGGATTGGAGCTAGAGGATCAGTGCGAGTTACGCGATCCCGTGGACAACCGCAGTGTGGTGCGCTGTCGCGGTCAGGATTTAAGCAGCCCAGAGATTCGCAACCATCTCGAATCCGGCAAGCGGGTGGTGGCGCTGGGGGTCAACTGGAATGATCGGGTGTCGTTCATTCTCGATGAAACTCTGACCCTCAAGCGGCTGCGGTTTGACACCGAGCTGATTGATGAGGCACTTGATGAAAACATCGAGGACGACAGTGCGCGTCTGGATACCGAATTTACCCTGCTCACGGCTGAATTGCGCACCCTGCTCAGCGCGCTGATCGACACCTTTGCCCCACCGCCGAGCGATGATAAGAAACCCAAAAGGAGCGCGCGATGATCTCGCTCCTCGACTATGGAGCGGGCAATGTGCGCAGTGTGCGCAATGCCATCACCCGCCTCGGGTTTGAGCTAACGGAGATTGAGCGACCCGAGGACATCTTGCGCGCCCAGCGGCTGATTTTTCCTGGGGTCGGTGCCTTTGGCACCGCGATGCACTGCTTACATCAACGCGGCTATATCGAGCCATTGCGCGCCTATCTGGCGGCGGGGCGACCATTTCTTGGCATCTGTTTGGGGCTGCAAACGCTGTTTGAAGGCAGCGAAGAATCGCCGGGAGTGGAAGGTCTGGGGCTGATTCCTGGGCAGGTGCGCCGTTTTGATGACCAGGCGCGCTCAGTGCCGCACATGGGCTGGAACGGGATTCGGCTGTGCAAAGACAGCCCACTGCTCGACGAGCAGGCGGATGCCAAGATGTATTTTGTGCATTCCTACTATGCAGCAGCAACTGCTGACAACCGCGACTGGGTGCTGGCGCTGACGGATTATGGGCAGCCGTTTATCAGTGCAGTGCAATATCAAGCCGTCACCGCGCTGCAATTTCACCCCGAAAAAAGTGCCGCTGCCGGGCTGGAGATTTTCAAACGATTTTTGGCGGCTGATCTGTCCACCGCGCCTGCTCGCCGCCATAACAAACCGCCACCTGCACCGCAGACGCAGCCAGCCAAGCGGATCATTGCCTGTCTTGATGTACGCACCAATGACCAGGGCGATCTGGTGGTCACCAAAGGCGATCAATACGATGTGCGTGAGCGCGGCGTGGTGCGCAATCTTGGCAAGCCGGTCGATCTGGCCCAACGCTACTACCAAGAAGGTGCTGATGAGATCGCCTTCCTTAACATCACGGCATTTCGTGATTTTCCGCTGGCTGATCAGCCAATGTTGGAGGTGTTGCGCCGCGCCTCGGAGGCGATCTTTGTGCCGCTGACCATCGGCGGCGGGATTCGCGCTTTTACTGACAACGAAGGCCAAGTGTATTCGGCACTGGATGTCGCTGCTGAGTATTTTCGCTCCGGTGCTGATAAAATTTCGATTGGCTCCGAGGCGGTGCTGATTGCCGAACAGTATCGCGCCCGTGGCGGTACGGGTGATGGCAGTAGCGCGATTGAACAGATTGCGCGGGTTTATGGCAATCAAGCAGTGGTGATCTCGGTTGATCCACGCCGAGTTTATGTTGACAACCCCAAGGACACCACACATCACTGCATTCACACCGAGCAGCCAGGCCCCAATGGTGAAACCCATTGCTGGTTTCAATGCACCATTCGCGGCGGCCGCGAAGGACGCGATCTCGATGTCATCGAGCTGGTTGCGGCCTGTCAAGCACTTGGCGCGGGTGAAATTTTGCTCAACTCGATTGATCGTGATGGCAGCGGGCACGGCTTTGATCTGGAATTGATCCAGCAGGTGCGCCAAGCCGTCACCATCCCGGTGATTGCCTCCAGCGGTGCTGGCACCCCGGAGCATTTCACCGCGCTCTTTGCTGCGGTTGATGTCGAGGCCGCGCTGGCGGCGGGGATTTTCCATCGCCGCGAGGTGCCGATTCGTCAAGTCAAAAGTGCCCTGCGGGCAGCCGACATTGAGACCCGAGATTAGAAAAAATGAACCAAGCCTCAGTCGCTTCACCTGATGAGCAATCGACCGAGAAGATGCAAAGACGGTTGCGATTAAAAAAACGCCGCCTTGGTGAGCATCATGCAACAGGGCTGCCGCGCTTTAATCTCAAATTATTCATCACGATTGTGCTCGGGAGTGCGGTGTTGGCTGGGCTGTTGGTCATGCTATATGACCGCGTTGATCGCCAGCGGCTGGCGGTGGAGATGGCAGAACATGAGGTCTATCTTGTCGAGCTGATGCAGTGGATCAGCGCCGAAAAATTGCGTCCGGTGGTGGCGGATTTGCAATTTCTAACCCGCCAAAATGAAGCCCAACAATGGCTGCACAATGACACTCCAGATGTCACAACTGCCATTGCCGCTGAATATCAGGCGCTGGTGCGCTATAAGCAGGTGTACGATCAGTTGCGGCTGATTGATCTTAGCGGTCAGGAGCGCATCCGCGTCGAGTTCAACGGCGGCAATCCACAGATCATCGCCCCTGGTGCGCTGCATAACCAGGCGGCGCATCATTATGTGATCGCAACCCTTGCCCTTGAGCCAGGCGCGATCTATTTGTCCTCATTTGATCTCGCCATTGATCCCAATCTCATCGAGCGACCGCTCAAGCCCACCATTCGCTTCAGCGCACCGCTGGCGGATAACAATCAGCGCGTCGGCGGCATGGTGATCCTTAACTATCGCGGCAATGAGTTATTGCAACAGCTCAAAGCAGTGGCACAGCTAGGACACGGACAGGCGCAACTGGTGAATGATCGCGGCGATTGGCTGCTTGCGCCACCAGGTGCGCAAGCCTGGGGCTTTATGTTTGAAGAGCCGCAGGATCGCACCTTTGCTCTCACCTATCCACAGGTGTGGCAGCAGATGCTCAACCACGCCCGTGGTCAGATTGAACACGAAAGCGGCTTATTCACCTATGCACGGATTGAACCAGCCGCTGATGTGCTCATTGGTGCCGAGCCAGAGACGGGGCTGTATAGTGCCGATCAGTTCTGGCTGGTGGTGTCGCACCTGCCGACAGCGGTGTCAAAAAGCTTACAGCAAGAACGGCTGCTGCGGCTGCTGCTCATCGGTGGCGCACTATGGCTAGTGGGGGTCATCATCGCCGCCGCTTTTGTGATGATCTTGAGTCGCTGGCAGCTTGATCAGGCGCGACTGAAAAACATGACCCATTTCGATCAATTAACCCAGTTGCCGAATCGCACTCTGTTTACTGATCGTCTCGAACGGCTGCACATCCATGCTCGCCGCTATAACCGCGCTTATGCGTTGATTTATATCAGCCTCAATGGCGTGGACAAGGTCAATGAACAACAGGGTGACGGGGTTGGCGATGAATTATTGGTTCGCGTTGCTCGCCTGCTGGTTCATAGTTTGCGCCAATCAGATACCGTCTCACGAATCAGCGATGATGAGTTTGCGATCCTGCTGTCATATATCAGCGATCTTGATTCGGCGGTGCGTTTAGGGGAAAAAGCGGTCGCGGCGATCTCAGCCCCGATGCGGCTGCGTCGCTGTGAGGTCGAAATCGGTGCCAATGCTGGGGTGGCAATGTTCCCGGTTCATGGCAACTCAGCCGATGAGCTGATGCGGCTGGCGCGACACGCTATGAGTACAAGCAAAGCACAGGGAACGAATCAATGTAGCGTCGCCTCACCGTTGGTGGTAAACGAACAACAAGTGTCAACTTAATGCTTGTAGATAGGCGAGCGCGTTGGTGTGACGATCAAAGCGGCGTGCTATCGCAGCCATGCGAGTGGCGGCATCGCCAGGATCTGCCAAGGTCGCTGCCATTGCTTCCGCCAATGCGGCGCGATCACCCACTGGCACCAACTGTCCATAACGGCCCTGCTCTAAAATCTCCGCCGGCCCACTGCGACAGTCAGTTGCAACACAGGGTGCTCCACAAGCCAGTGCCTCAATGAGCACATTGGGCGAGCCTTCATAGCGCGATGACAACACAAACAGATCAGCGCGGCTGACATGCGCAAAAAAATTGTCAGTAAAGCCAGGTAGATCCACCACATCAGTTAAGCCTTGGCGGCGAATGTGGCGTTGCAAGGCAGCCCGTTGGCGACCCTCGCCAAAGATCACCAAACGGGCGTTGCTGTGGTGGCATCTAAGTTTGGCAACGGCATCGATCAGCCCCGCAAAATCCTTCACCGCAACCAGCCGCCCACAGCCGACAATCAACGGCTGCCCACGAGATTGAAACCACGGATGGGTCACTGGTGCGGCGGCGAGGCGTTGCAGCCGAGCTAAATCAAGCGGATTGGGGATCACGCACAGCGGTGGACAGTCTGCACCGAGCAGCCACTTCAAACTGTCGGCAACACCTTGTGAGTTAGCAATCAGTCCGCTGGCGTGACGATATGTGTGACGCAAGCCTTGGGCATAGGCGCGCCGTCGCCAGAACGGCTGCCGGGCAATTTTTTCACGGACATCACTGCCGATCCGACACCACCAGGGCGCATCCACTGCACTCGCTGCCAGCCAAGCGCTGGTGTGATCTTTGTTGCTCAACAACGCATCAGGGCGTTGCGTGGCACAATAAGCCTGCAATTGCGCGGCATCGTGGATTTTCACCACCGTGGGTGGCTGGACAACAGCGGCTAAATCAGGATAATCACCTGGCGGCAATAACAGATCAACATGCACCCCCAATGCCTGCCAGCCGCTGATCAGATCAACCATCACCCGGGCAATGCCACCGGCACCAGGACGAAAACCAAGAACAGCAATGTGGTTAGGGGTGTTCACCAAATATCTTCAACTAAATCATGATCAAAATTGCTTTACTATTTATTCACTCTATCAGAGTATGGATTCAATCGAGCGACGGTGGCAAAACGGCGCACTGTCGATTGTTGATTATTATTGGGCTTTTGCTGATTAGCCCAAGCTGCATGGCTGGGGACGCAGCAGAAATCGTTCTGGTCACCTGGAACATCGAACATTTGGCTGCGGAAGACGACAGCGGCTGCCGCCCCCGCCAAGAGGCGGATTATCAGGCGCTGCACGCGATGGCTCAATCGCTCAATGCCACCATCATTGCAGTGCAAGAGATCGAGAATGCCGCCGCGCTGGCGCGGGTGTTTGATCCTGCTGACTATGAATTGATTGTGTCCGAGCGCCCCGAAACCCGAGTCACTGCCTGTCGGCGACGGCCACGCCAGTTGATCAATCCTCAGCGCACCGGCTTTGCGCTGCATCGCCAGCGGTTGGCTGAACAAGGGCTACGCTGGGAGCGTTTGGAGGATTTTGCCGAGATTGGTTTTAGCTATTCGAGCCTGCGCTGGGGCACGCGCATCGGGCTTTTTGCAGCGGATGACAGCACACCCATGCTAGAGCTGATGTCGCTGCATCTTAAAGCTGGCTGCGCTTGGGGGGCACTGGATCGACCACAGTTGGAACGCGCTCAATGTCGCACTCTGCGCCGTCAGCGCGGCATCTTGGAAGAATGGATTGACGACCGCGCCGCCGCTGGTCAGCCCTTTGTGTTGCTTGGCGATTTCAATCGCCAGCTTGACCAGCCGCGGGATGATTTTTGGTATGACATCAACGATGGTGCGGTCTGCGATTGGCGTTTTGATGCTGATTTCGGGCGACGCTGCATCCCCGGCTCGACCCGCCCTGAACCCAATGCCAATTTGACCTTAGCCAATGCCGGCAATCCATTTCCTTTCCCGTTCAATC
>SKYD01000267.1 GCA_007128075.1 Thiorhodovibrio sp. | reverse complement strand
TTTCTTCGCTGATAAAGGGCATCAGCGGATGAATCAGCCGCAGCAATTGCTCTAGTGTATTGACCAAGGTGTGACGGGTGCCGCGCTGGGCAGCGGCGCTGGCGTTGGCATCGGTGAGCACAGTTTTTGCCAGCTCCAGATACCAATCACAAAAATCACCCCAGGTGAAATCATAGAGTGCTTGGGCGGCGAGATCGAAGCGATAGTCGCGCAGTGCTGCGTGTACCGTCGCCGTGGTGTCATGCAGTCGGCTATGAATCCAGCGATCTGCCACTGTTCGCTCGCTGCCCTCGGCACTGCAATCCTGCCCCTCGGTATTCATTAACACATAACGCGCTGCATTCCAGAGTTTATTGCAGAAATTGCGATAGCCCTCGATGCGCCCCAGGTCAAATTTAATATCGCGTCCGGTGGTCGCCAGCGCGGCAAAGGTAAAGCGCAGTGCGTCGGTGCCAAAAGCGGGGATGCCCTCGGGAAAATCGGCGCGGGTTTGGCGAATGATCTTGTCGGCAAGATGCGGCTGCATCAGCCCTTTGGTGCGCTTGGCAATCAGGTCATCCAGGGTAATGCCGTCGATCAGATCAATCGGATCGAGCACATTGCCCTTGGATTTAGACATCTTGTCGCCGTTTTTATCACGCACCAGCCCGTGAATGTAGACATCATGAAAGGGCACTGCGTCCATGAACTTCAGCCCCATCATGATCATCCGCGCCACCCAGAAGAAAATGATGTCAAAGCCGGTGATCAACACCGAGGTCGGATAAAAAGTCTGCAAACGCTCGGTTTGCTCTGGCCAGCCAAGGGTCGAAAATGGCCACAGTGCCGAGCTAAACCAGGTGTCCAACACATCCTCATCCTGACGCAGCGCCAGGGTGTCGGGAAGCTGATGGCGGGTGCGCACCTCGGCCTCGGAATGCCCAACATAGACATTGCCCTGCTCGTCATACCAGGCGGGGATGCGATGCCCCCACCAGATTTGACGACTGATACACCAATCCTGGATATTGTGCATCCATTCGTAATAGGTGTTTTTCCAGTGATCGGGAACAAAGCGAATCCGTCCGTCCTCCACTGCCTGAATCGCTGGCGCGGCCAAGGGCGCCACCCGCACATACCATTGATCCGTCAGATACGGCTCGATGATCGCGCCGGAGCGATCCCCTCGCGGCACCATCAGCTTGTGATCGCGGACATTCACCAGCAGCCCCTGGGCCTTAAGATCAGCAACAATGCGTTGGCGTGCCACCGTGCGATCCAGCCCGCAATATACCTCGGGGATCAGGGTGCCTTCATCGGGTGCATTGGCGCGAATCGCGGCATCAATGGTGAAAATATTGATCAGCCCGCCATGCGGCTGGTGGCTGATTGGCAGCTCGTCACGATGCCGTAGCCACACCGCATGGTCATTAAAATCATGCGCCGGGGTGATCTTGACACAGCCAGTGCCAAACTCAGGATCGGCATAATCATCGGCAATAATCGGAATCCGTCGCCCGGTCAGCGGCAGTTCGACCAGCTCGCCGATCAGATGCCGATAGCGTTCATCTTGAGGATTGACCGCCACCGCGCAGTCGCCGAGCAGGGTTTCAGGGCGCGTGGTCGAGACCACCAACTCGCCAGTGCCATTGGTCAGCGGATAGCGGATATCCCACATCTGCCCGGCTTCTTCAGTGGCTAACACCTCCAAATCAGACACGGCGGTATGCAGCACCGGATCCCAGTTGACCAACCGTTGACCGCGATAAATCAGCCCGTCCTCATAGAGCCGCACAAAGACCTCGCGCACGGCATCGGATAGCCCCTGATCCATGGTGAAGCGTTCATGCTGCCAATCCAGCGAAGAGCCGAGACGGCGCAACTGGCGGGTGATGGTGCCGCCAGACTCGGCTTTCCATTGCCACACGCGGTCGATGAATGGCTCGCGCCCGAGATCGTGACGGGTTTTGCCCTCTGCCTCAAGCTGGCGCTCGACCACCATTTGGGTGGCAATGCCAGCATGGTCAGTGCCCGGCTGCCAGAGGGTGCGCGCCCCCATCATCCGCTGGTAGCGAATCAGCGTATCCATCAGAGTGTTGTTAAATCCATGCCCCATGTGTAAGCTGCCAGTGACATTGGGCGGCGGGATCATAATGCAATAGGGCGCGCCCTGACCTTGCGCTTGGGGGGCAAAATAGCCACCCTGTTCCCAGACTTGATACCAGTGCGGCTCGATCTGTTGCGGTTGATACTGTTTATCCAGCATGTTATTTATTATCCACGAAATTACGGCGGCGGTGCTTGACCAAGATGATGTAGGATAGTATACATCTATGCTAGACTCAGGTGCCAATCACTAACCTGTCGCTTGATTGCTACGCTTGAAACTAGACACTAAAACCATTCTTATTGTCGATGATTATGCGAACATGCGCAGCATCTTACGCGAGATGTTGCGCACGCTCGGCTGTCAGCGATTGATCGAGGCGAGCACTGGCGAAGAGGCGTTGGCGATCCTGCGCAATCGGCGGATTGATATTGTGGTTTGTGACTACAATCTGGGCGCGGGGCTGGATGGTCAGCAGTTGCTGGAACAAGCACGCGGTGAAGGCGTGGTCGGGCTGGCGACTGTTTTTATCCTAGTCACGGCAGAAAATTCTAGTGAGATGATCTTGGGCGCGCTAGAAAGTCTCCCCGATGAATATCTCGCCAAACCGTTTACCAAAGATTTGCTCAACGCCCGACTGCAACGCGCCCTGGCCCGTCGTGAGCCACTCACCCAAGTCGCCCATGCCCTCACCAAACAGGGGGCGCCTGCCGCTTTGATTGCACTTGACAAACTTCTGGCACAGCCCAGCCAACGGCGGCTGGATTTGCTGCGCATTCAAGCGGATCTGGCCTTGCAATGTGGGCAGCTTGATCGTGCAGCGGCAGCTTGCGAGGCGGCATTGAGCCAACGCCCGCTGGCATGGGCGCTGGTGTATTCAGGGCGGATTGCCGAGGCAAAACAAGATTTTGTAACCGCTGATGCGCAGTATCGGCAGGCGATTGAGCTCACGCCACATTTTATGGAGGCGCATGATCGGCTGGCGGCACTGTGTGAAAGCCGTGAGCGCGAAGAGGAGGCACTCACGCTGTGGCAGCAGGCGGCGCAACGCTCGCCAAAATCAGTTCACCGCCAGCGGCGGCTGGCAAAATTGGCGCAAAAGCTTGATCGTCCCGACCTTGCAGAACCCGCTTGGCAACGGGTGCAGACACTCGCCAAACAGATGCACTGTCTTACCGCCGCTGATTATGCCGGTGAGGTCGAAACCTTGGTCGCGCTCGGCAATCTGCCACTGGCAAAAAAACGCTGTGCTGAACTTGTCACCCACTGTCGGCGCGATCCTTTGGCACCCTGGTGGTTTGTGGTGGCGCGCTTGCATTATGTCCATGCAACCGCTAACGAAGAGGAACGCACCCAGGTGTTGAAATTGCTAGAAACCCAGCTTGCCCAAGAAAAACCGCCGTCTGAATTAGGTCAGGCATTGGCCGCTGCCCTGACGCAGCTTGGCGAACACAGTCGCGCCAGCTTAGTTGTTTGAAAAACACATGAAGACGATTGATTTCACAACAGTGTTGGCAATCAGCATCCATGACATGAAAAACTCGCTCAGTCGGGTGCTCAACGCGCTCGATCAGATCGTTGATCCCGAGACTGGCGACTGTCACTGCGAGGCCCCGATGGTTGCGCAGTTGCAATACGAGGCCAGCCGCATCAACGACAATCTGATTCAACTGCTGGCGCTCTATCGTCAGGATCAGGGGCTGTATCAGCCCAACTTTGCTTGCGTGAGCGTCCATGATTTGTTGGAAGATGGCTGGCTGAGCAACAAACCGTTGATCGATCACCATGAAATAGAGTGTACAATCGACTGCGCACCGGAGCTGGAATGGTCGCTGGATCGCCAGCTCATCAGCGCGCTGCTAGACAATGTGATCACCAATACGGTGCGCTACACCAAAAGCCTGATCCATCTTGCCGCCCGCCTCGATGGCGAATTACTGGTTATCAGCATCGAAGACGATGGACCAGGCTATCCCGAGGCGATGCTCGGCCACTGGAGTCTTGATGATGGGGCACCGCTTAATCAGCGTTTAGGGCGCACTGGTGTTGGGCTGCATTTTTGTGCGATGGTGGCGACCTGTCATGCCAATGCAGCGCAACATGGTCAGATCGTGCTTCACAACAAAGGCCCCAGCGGTGGCGGCCACTTTGCAGTGTTTTTGCCGCCATTGGCTGCAGGCTAAATGCGCACCTGAGCAGCGGCTTGGCGCAACACCTCGGCAGTGGCTCCTGGCTGGGTGGCATGTTCGCTTAGATAACGCCGCCAGGCACGCGCCCCCGGCGCACCTTGAAACAGCCCGAGCAGATGGCGGCTGATGCTATTGAGCGGCACACCGGCACTGCGTTGCTGCTCGACATAGGGCATTAAAGCATCAAGCACGGCACGAGGTTGTGGATCAGGGTGCGGACTCCCGAACAGCTCACGGTCCACGCTCGCCAATAGCCACGGATTTTGATACGCCTCACGGCCAATCATCACCCCCTCAAATTCAGTCAGCCACTGCCGCGTCTGATCGATGGTGGTGATGCCGCCGTTGAGAATCATCGGCAACTGCGGAAACTCGCGTTTTAATTGCAACACCCGATCATAGCGCAATGGCGGGATGTCACGATTTTCACGCGGACTCAGTCCTTTAAGCCATGCCTTACGGGCGTGGACAATCAGGGCATCACAGCCAGCCGCGACCTGATGGGCGGTGAACGCCGCCAATTCCTCGGCGCTGTCGCGGTCATCAATGCCGATGCGGGTTTTGACGGTCACCGGAATGGCCACCGCCGCTTTCATCGCCGCCACTGCTTCCGCCACCAGCGCAGGCTCCGCCATTAAGCAGGCACCAAAACGCCCATTTTGCACCCGATCCGAAGGGCAGCCGACATTGAGATTGATTTCATCAAAGCCCGCATCCGCTCCCATGCGGGCGCAGAGCGCCAATTCTTGGGGATCAGAGCCGCCCAGTTGCAGCGCCAGCGGATGCTCGCTGGGATCAAAGCGCAAAAAGCGCGCCCGATCACCATGAATCAACGCCCCGGTGGTGACCATTTCTGAATACAGCCGGGTGTGGCGAGTGATCAGTCGCGCAAAATAGCGAAAATGGCGATCTGTCCAATCGAGCATCGGGGCAACACACAGCCGCCATGGATCAGCCATCGAGCCCATAGCACACCAGACCATCGGCAAGTTTTGGCTCAAACCAGGTCGATTTGGGCGGCATGATCGCGCCGGCATCAGCAACTGCGATGAGATCCTCAATCGCGGTTGGATAGAGCGCGAACGCCAGCCGCATCTCGCCGGAATCAACCCGCGCACAAAGTCCAGTCAGACCGCGACTGCCGCCGACAAAATCAATCCGCTCATCGTGGCGGGGGTCTTCAATCGCCAACAACGGGGCAATGAGCTGATCCTGGAGCAAGCTGACATCAAGCCGTGCAATCGGATCATGCGCCACTGCCTCAAGCTGCTCCTCTGGCACCTCAAGCCGATACCACTGATGATCGAGATACAGCCCAAAGAGCCCTGCCGCCTCGGGCGCGACTGGAGTCGGGCTGGGGTCAAGTCGCCAGCGTTCGGCAACGCGCTTTAAAAATGCGGCTGGGGTCATGCCGTTGAGATCGCGGATCACCCGATGATAGGCAAGAATCCGCAACTGCTGGCGCGGAAAAATCACTGCCAGAAACCACTCCGCAGCGCTGGCATCAGTGCCGATCTGGCGGCGCCGTGCTGCCACCTGCACTGCCGCTGCCGAGCGGTGATGGCCATCGGCAATATAGAGCGCGGGCAAGGCATCAAACAGCAGCGTGAGTTGGGCAATTTGCCGGGTATCGGTGATCGGCCAGAGTTGGTGCCGAACGCCATCGTCGGCACAGACATCATAGGCGGGCGGCTCGCTGATCTCATCGAGCACAGCCTCAATCGCGGGGCTGTCGGGATGCACCAAGAGCACCGGCCCGGTGTGGGCATTGACTGCCTCAATCTGGCGCACGCGGTCTTGTTCTTTGAGCGGGCGAGTGAGTTCGTGCTGTTTAATCCGTCCCGATTCATAGGCTGCCACTGAGGCAGCAGCCACCAGACCGGTTTGTTGATGATCGCCAATCTGTTGGCGATAGCGATAATAAACTGGGTCTGGATCGCGCACCAGCCGCCCTTGCGCGATCAGCCGCGCAAAATTTTCCTGCGCCTTGGTGTAGGTCGCTGGCGCATAAGGATCCGCCTCGGCTGGCAGATCAATCTCCGGCCGCGAGACATGCAAAAAGCTGTCGGGGCGGTCGGCAGCCAAGGCACTGGCCTCGTCGCGGGAGATGACATCATAGGGCGGCGCGGCAATCTCGGCAGCATGACCGAGTGCGGGTCGCCAGCCACGAAAGGGTTGAATCAACGACATGGATAGACCTGTTAGTGAAGTGAATGGCTAAGCATCAAATGCGGTATGCTTAGAAGTTATTTTTTCATTGGAGACAACGCAATGAGTCCACGAACATTATACGATAAACTATGGGATGACCATCTGGTGCGCACTGATGAGCACGGTGCCGGGCTGTTATACATTGACCGCCAACTGCTGCATGAGGTCACCTCGCCGCAGGCGTTTGAGGGGCTGCGGTTAGCCAAGCGCCGCCCGCGTCGCCCCGAGGCGAATCTTGCCGTGCCTGATCATAATGTCCCCACTGCCGAGCGTCATTTAGGGATTGTTGACCCGATTGCGCGGCTGCAAGTCGAAACCTTGACTGCCAACTGCAAGGAATTTGGCATTCCGCTGTTTGAGATGAACGATCCGCGCCAGGGCATTGTGCATGTCATTGGTCCGGAGCAAGGGCTAACTCATCCCGGGATGACCTTGGTCTGTGGTGACAGCCATACTGCCACTCACGGCGCGTTTGCCGCGCTGGCTTTTGGGATTGGCACCTCCGAGGTCGAGCATGTGCTGGCGACGCAATGTCTGGTGCAGCACAAAGCCAAAACGCTGTTGATCCACTTAGAAAATACCTTAGCACCTGGCGTGACTGCCAAGGATCTGGTGCTGGCGGTGATTGGGGTGATCGGCACCGCTGGTGGCACTGGCTCGGTGATCGAGTTTGCTGGCGAGGCGATTCGTGCGCTGTCGATGGAGGGGCGGATGACGGTGTGCAACATGGCGATTGAGGCGGGAGCCCGTGCTGGTTTAATTGGGGTTGATGAGGCGACGATTGACTATCTGCGCGGTCGCTCGCTGGTTCCGCAAGGGGCGGTTTTTGAGCAGGCAGCGAATTACTGGCGCGGCTTTGTCAGCGATCCTGGGGCAGTGTTTGATCGTGAGGTGACGATTGATGCCAGCACCATTCGTCCACAAGTGACCTGGGGCACCTCGCCGGAGATGGTGGTCGC
>SKYD01000205.1 GCA_007128075.1 Thiorhodovibrio sp. | reverse complement strand
GGTGTTACGGCATCCTTAATGTAGATCATCTGTTCCAAAGGATCTTTTTGGACCTCTCGGGAAGGAAAGTGTTTTCATTATAATCAATTACTTGCAAGGCACGGAAATTCTCAGAGAACCTCATTTTTCCCAAATCAGTGGGGTGCGTATCGATTTTCTTCCGATTATGAAGTGGCTTATATCGGCATTACATCAAATTTATACAACAGAATAAATTGGCATAGATCTACCAATAAATATTACAATCCTAACCATCATAAAATTGAATATCAAATTGCAAATGATGGAATTTCATGGGATGATTTGCGGGAATGGGAAAAGCGCAAGATTGCACAACACTCGCCAAGCTTAGTTACTTATGTAGGGAGAAACGGAAGAAGACCTGGTGTCCTGATCAATGGTCAAGTAATCGAAGTATTACAGAATCAATCCATTGAAGATGTGCTTATTGAACATGGGTGTAACCTGCCGAGCGCGCCCTAATCCCCTTGATTTTTGGTTGACCAAAAATATCCGTAGACCGCTTAGCCTCTAAAAATAAACCAACGCCGAAGCGAAGCAACTTAAACGAGCGCGGTAAAAATCGAGACAGACCACATTTAATATTGCCTAACACGGTGCTCTTGCCTAAAGCCTGTTTCGCTCTCTTTAAAACTGGCTTAGTTGAAGCATAGCGTTAGACAGCCTCGGAAACCGACATAACTTGACATTTAGAATGCAGGAGGTCACATGGGTTTATTTGACTTTTTCAAGAGCAATAAAGATGAGTTTGTTGAAGAGACTAACCCGCTCGAGCTGGAACGTCTCAGGCAAATCGAACGAAAAAAGCAGGAGCTATTCAAGAGAATAGAAAATGAAACGCATAGAACGGTTAGACGTGATTATTTAAATAGCCAGAGCTCCTCTTATCTGACATTGGATATTGAGGCTATTTCTCCTGGATCGGAAGAATTTTTTAAGCGGACTGATGTAAGCATTGAATCTCTATGTAAATCGGCAAGCGAAGAAGGAGCTCGCCAAGCAGGGCTGTCGAAAGCTACGGTTCGTGTGGAGGCTGATAAACCATGGGGGAGATACGAATTACGAGTATCGATTCAATGGTGATTCTTCGACCTTGATCATATCGCCTACATTTGGAGCCAAGAGGTTCCTCAGAAACTTCCTGTCGCCGATTTGATCCGCCTCTACATTTAGCAATGGCAGCAGCCAATCGCTTGTCGTGCGGCTGCGCTTGTTTGTGCTGTTTTGCTGTTCTCAAGCCTACAAAACACTAGGCACGCTCACCATTGCCCCATCCAATTCTGCTACAATGGGCTTATTGCAACGAAATTGAAGCAGAAGCATGTCCGAACAAAAAACACCACATTCCATCGTCCTGATTAGTGTCCACGGCCTGATTCGAGGCCATGATCTTGAGCTAGGTCGTGATGCCGACACCGGCGGGCAAACCCTGTATGTTGTTGAGTTAGCAAGAGCCTTAGCCAAACGCCCAGACATCGGACGAGTTGATTTACTCACTCGTTTGGTTGATGACCCGATGGTCAGCCCCGACTATGCGCAGCCGCTAGAGGATCTAGGGCACGGAGCGCGGATTGTGCGCATTGAGGCGGGGCCTGCTGGCTATCTGCCCAAAGAACAGCTTTGGGATGAGCTAGATGCCTTTGCCGACAATGCGCTGGATTTTTTGCGCAGTCTTGACCAGCCGCCAAGTTTGATCCATTCCCATTATGCCGATGCTGGCTATGTAGGGGTGCGCTTGAGTGCCCAGCTTGGGGTGCCGCTGGTGCATACCGGGCATTCGCTGGGGCGGGTCAAGCGCCGTCGGCTGCTCGCCTCGGGGCTGAAGCAGGAGTTGATCGACAGCCGCTACAACATGTCGCGGCGGATCAATGCCGAGGAAGAAACCTTGGGCGCAGCGGGGCTGGTGATTACCAGCACCAGCCAAGAGATCGAAGAACAATACGGGCTGTATGACCATTATCAGCCCGAGCGGATGCAGGTCGTGCCCCCCGGAACCGATTTGCAACGCTTTCACCCCGCCGATGGCAGCGAGCGCGATGCCCCGATTCGTGCCGAGCTCAATCGCTTTTTGCGCGAGCAAAACAAGCCGATGATCTTGGCGCTGTCGCGCCCTGACGAGCGTAAAAATATCGCCACCCTGGTCGAGGCGTATGGCGAATCCGCAGAATTGCAGCGCACCGCCAATCTGGTGATTATCGCGGGCAATCGTGATGATCTGCGTGACATGGACAGCGGCGCTCAGCAGGTGTTAACCGATGTGCTGATGCTGATTGATCTGTATGATCTTTATGGGCGCGTTGCCTACCCTAAACACCATCGCGCCGATGAGGTGCCGGTGTTGTATAAGCTTGCCGCGTCTACGCGGGGGGTGTTTGTCAATCCCGCCTTAACCGAGCCTTTTGGGCTGACCTTAATCGAGGCCGCCGCCAGCGGGCTGCCGATTGTCGCCACTGAAGACGGCGGGCCACGGGATATTATCGAGCATTGCCGCAATGGGCTGCTGATTGACCCCCTCGATAAACAGGACATCATCAAGGCATTGCTCAAAGTGCTGTGTGATGCCTCGGGCTGGCGCAAGCTGGCGCGCAATGGGCTGGCTGGAGTCAAGAAACATTATTCGTGGGAAGCACATGCCGAGCGCTATGTGGAAGCCATCGCACCCTTGCTCGAACAGGTGGCACCGCCACCCCGTGCCCCACTTTCCCGTCGCCCGATGCTCTATCACGACCGCGCCATCTTTACCGATCTCGATCAAAATCTGCTCGGCGATCCCGACTCACTAGCGGATTTTATCCGCATTTTGCGCGACAATCGCAAATGCGCCACCTTTGGCATTGCCACCGGGCGGCGGCTAGATTCAGCGCTTGCCATCATGCGTCGCTATGGCATCCCGCGCCCCGATGTGTTGATCACTGCATTAGGCACCGAGATCTATTACGCCCCGCAATTGACCGCCGATTTTGCCTGGATTCGGCACATCGATTATCTGTGGTATCCCAAACGGGTGCGCGAGCTGCTTGAAGAGCTGCCCGGGCTGCATCTCCAGCCTAAGCTCGAACAAAGCCGTTTTAAGGTCAGCTTCTATATTGACATGGCCAATGCCCCACCCCTAGACGAGATTGCCAGCCGCTTGCATCAAGCGGGGCTGAATGTGCATGCAAATATCTCATTTGGGCAGTTTTTAGATGTGGTGCCTGGGCGTGCCTCCAAGGGGCTGGCGTTACGCTATGTTGCCGATCAATGGGGCATCCCACTGGAGCACTGTCTGGCAGCGGGCGGCTCGGGCGCGGATGAGGATATGATGCGCGGCAACACCCTTGCCGTGGTGGTTGCTAACCGTCACCATGAAGAGCTTTCAGGGCTAACCGATGCCCAGCGCATCTATTTTGCCCAACAGCCCTTTGCGGCAGGGATTCTCGAAGCCATTGATCACTATGATTTTTTTGCCAGTTGTCAAGTACCACCAGCGGAGGTTGATGAATGAGTTCTCAGCGGATTTTAATTTGCACCGATCTTGATCGCACCTTGCTTCCCAACGGCCCCCAGCCAGAATCCCCCGGAGCGCGGGATCAATTCGCGGCACTGGTTGCCCGTCCCGAGGTCAGTGTCGCCTATGTCACCGGACGGCATCGGTCATTGGTCGAACAGGCAATCGAGGAATTTTCGATCCCGGTGCCAGATTTTGTGATCGGCGATGTCGGCACCAGTCTGTATCACCCACAAGCCGGCGATTGGCGCCTTGACAGCGGCTGGCAACAACGCCTTGCCGCGAGCTGGGGCGGGCGTGATCGACAGGGCATTGCTGATGAACTCGGGGAATTATCTGGCCTAACCCTCCAAGAGCCTGAAAAACAAGGACTCTTTAAGCTCAGTTGGTACACCGCACCCGACTGGGATCGTGCTGCTGGCTTGGCGCAACTGGAGGCGCGACTGCAAGCGATCAAAGTCGCTGCCACCTTGATTTGGAGCATTGACGAGAGCACCGATACCGGGCTGTTGGATTTGCTCCCCAAGGCAGCCAGCAAGCGGCTGGCGATTGAATTTTTAATCGAACAGGAGCAATTTGATCCAGCACGCACCATCTGCTCAGGCGACAGCGGCAACGATCTGGCGATGCTCACCAGCCCACTGCCGGCGGTGTTGGTCGCCAATGCCACCGAGGCAGTGCGCAGCGAGGCGCTGGCACTGGCGCGTGAGGCAGGAACCGCCGAGTCTTTGTATCTGGCACGGGGCGGTTATCAGGGCATGAACGGCTGCTATGCTGCGGGCATCCTAGAAGGCGTTGCCCATTTTATTCCTGATTTCAAACTCGATGGCTAAAAGCATTGGTCTAAGCCAAGCGTGGGCTGGCGAGGCGGATTGCCGTCATTGTGCGTTGCGCACCTCGGTGCTGTTTGCCAACCTAGAAGAGGCGGATTTTGAGCATATTCACGATCCGATTGATCAATTTAGCCTCAAGCCGGGCACCACGCTCTATCACAATGGTGAACAGGGTGCGCACATGTTCACGGTGCGCTCCGGCGCGCTCAAATTGGTGCAATATCTGTCCGATGGCAGCCAGCGCATCGTGCGTATCGTGCGCACCACCGACATTTTGGGGCTGGAGGCACTGGTGGGGGATTGTTATCAGCACACTGCCATTGCCTTGCAGCCAACCGAGATTTGTCGCTTTCCCACGCGCATGGTGCAAGAACTCAGCCACAACAATCCGCAGTTACATCAAGAGCTGATGCAGCGCTGGCAACGGGCACTCACTGAGGCTGATGCCTGGCTGACACAATTTTCCACTGGCTCAGCCCGCCAGCGCGTGGCGCGTTTGCTGTTGCGGCTGGCGCAGGATCAAAATTCCGAGAATTGTCATCTGTTCAGACGCGAAGATATGGGCGCGATGCTCGGACTCACCACTGAAACCGCCAGCCGCACCATTTCCAGCTTCAAGCGCGAAGGGTTGCTGGTGGAATTCAGCGATAATCAATGTCGCCTAGACATCGATCAATTGCGCCTGATTGCTGTTGAATAATTTAGAATCCTGACCTCAACGAGTCCCCCACACCTTGGGCGCGGCTCGCTTTCCGTGTTTTTTGCTTTGAACCCTTGGAGATTCAATCGTCGGGGCGGTTCGCGAACCACCCCGACTGTTCCCATGTTCGGATCATTTATCCAATGGTTATCATTATCACTGGGGACAGGCGTTAGTCTACAAATAGTGGCTATACTGTTTATTTAGGGTCTGGTTTATACTATGCAGACAATTTCTACGAAATGTAGATCGTCTATACAATCCAGTCGGCACCACTTGCAGGTCGTGTCGCTTAAGCGGAGGCTCATCAGTCATGCTTGGAGAAATCCATGATCTTATTCACGAATTTCCTGAAATGGAAGACAAAATTATACAACTGCGCCAGAATGATGCGCCATTTGCTGATCTAATGGATCAATATGATCAGCTCGATGCCAAGATCGGCGAGCTTGAGCAACTCGGCACTCCAGTGGCCGATGAGACGATTGAGGATCTTAAAAAAGAGCGGTTGCTGCTCAAAGACCAGTTGTATGATCGTTTGCGTCGCTAGCTCCTAGGCGGGCGGGAAAACCCGCCACTGATTTAGATGCAGGACGCTTAGATGCAAGCGTCCTGCAAGCGATTGTAATATTTATAAAATACGGACACTTATGGAAAAATCTACTGTGACCACGACCCTAAAATCGTGGCAAGCGATCTTGGTCAAATATGCGCCAGTGGTTGCTGACAAGACCTGGCGCTGGCTGCGTTTTTTCTGGTATCTGATCCGCATTGCTGTCGCAGTGACCTGGACGGTGTTGCAGCGGGTGCCGATTGCGGTCATCAGTTGCGCTCAAGCGCTGCGCAGTGCTGAGTATGCCGAGCAATTACGCGCCCTTCATGCTGAATTTCTGACCTCGCTGCCGTCACCATCGGCTTTAGGGCAGACGGTCGCGCCAGCGGCGGTGTTACAGCAAGCGCCACCCGATTCAGCCTTGGTGTTGCTGTCGCTGTTGCAAAAAGAAGGGCGGCTGATCGATTTCGTGCAAGAGGATATTCAGCATTATAGCGATGCCGACATCGGCTCGGCAGCGCGGGTAATCCACAGCGGTTGCCGCAAGGTGCTGAAAGATCATCTGACCATCGTGCCGGTGCTCGACCAGGCCGAAGGCAACACGGTGACGCTGGAGCGCGGTTTTGATCCAGCGGCGATCAAGCCCACTGGCAATGTGGTTGGTGAGCCGCCGTTCCGTGGCACCCTGATGCACCGTGGCTGGCGCGCTGATGCGGTGCAGTTGCCGCAGGTCGCCAGCAGCCGCGATGTGCGGATTCTTGCCGCAGCGGAGGTGGAGCTGTGAGCAAGTCGCGTTATGCAGTCGGCATTGATCTAGGCACCACGCATTGTGCGCTGGCATTTGTGGAATCCGCCACCGCAAGCGGTGAGGAGGTCGAGCAAACCCAGATGCTGATTCCACAATTGACTGCGCCTGGCTCGGTTGAAGAGCGCGCCATGTTGCCGTCCTTTATCTATCTGCCACACCCGGATGAGTTCACCGAAGGCGATCTCAGTCTCCCTTGGCCGAGCGATCCTACCCGCATTGCTGGCGAATTAGCCCGCCGTCAAGGCACCACGACCCCGATTCGACTGGTCAACAGTGCCAAAAGCTGGCTGTGTCATCCAGATGTTGATCGCAAAGCCCCAATTTTGCCGCCCGAGGTCTCTGCTGAGATTCCGCAACTGTCGCCATTTGCCGCAACGGTGCAGTATCTCGCCCATCTGCGCGATGCTTGGAACGGGCAACATGCCTATGATCGCCTCGAACACCAAGAGGTCACGGTCACGGTGCCGGCCTCGTTTGATCCCGCAGCGCGTGAGCTGACTGCCGAGGCGGCGCGGAGCATTGGCATCGAACATCTGGTGCTGCTCGAAGAGCCACAGGCCGCGCTCTATAGCTGGGTCAATGACAGCAAAGGACGCTGGCGGCATGAGGTCAAGGTTGGCGACATTATCCTGGTCGTCGATGTCGGTGGCGGCACCACTGACTTGTCGCTGATTGCGGTCACCGAACAGGCAGGAACGCTAGAACTGACCCGCGTTGCGGTCGGCGAGCACATCTTGCTCGGTGGCGACAACATGGATTTAACCCTCGCCCATCTGGTGAAAAACAAGCTCAAAACTCAGGGTGTGGAGCTGGATCGCTGGCAATTGCAGGCACTGACCCACGGCTGTCGCCAAGCCAAGGAGGCACTGCTTGCCGATGCCGAGCTTGAAAGTGTGCCGGTGGTGGTGCCCAGCCGTGGTGCCAAGCTCATCGGCGGCAGCATCCGCACCGAACTGACCCGTGAGGAGGTCACCACTACCCTGATTGAGGGCTTTTTCCCAGCAATTGAATCCTCAGCACGACCCACCGAACGCCCGCGTGGGGCATTGACCAAGGTTGGGCTGCCGTTTGCTCAGGATCCGGGCATCACCCGCCATC
>SKYD01000053.1 GCA_007128075.1 Thiorhodovibrio sp. | reverse complement strand
TCAGTGGTGGATGTTGTGTCGATTTTAGCGATGGTGCAAATCGCTGTAAATGATTATACTCTATGCAGTCATTATTTGCGTTTTTTCTATAATTTTAATGTTCGCGGTGGATGTTCTTTAAAATATGCGATAAAATTTGAGCGATGCGGATCAAGTTGACTTTCTTTTCTGAATAGTAAAAATTTCGTTCTTCGACTCCAGAAAGACCTTTTTCTATACGGATTTTTTTTATGGCCATTTCTTCTGCTCAACGCCGTTTGCTGCGCCAGCAAGCCCACCATCTCAAGCCTGTCGTGACCTTAGGTCAACAGGGACTGACAGCCGCGGTGCTTCACGAATTGAACATTGCGCTAGATCACCATGAACTGCTCAAGGTCAAGATCAACGGTGCCGACCGAACAGCGCGAGCGGCGTTAATCAGCGCGATTGCCGAACAATGCACTGCTGAAGTGGTGCAACACATCGGGCATACCGCCAGTTTTTACCGCGCCAACCCCAATCCACTGTCAACTGACGGTTGATTGATGCCCTGGTGGGCTTTACAATCGTTCAGTTTTTCATCAAAATCGCTGCATATAGCCATTCAATCGTCGGGGCGGTTGGCGAACCGCCCCGACTGATGATCATGGCTATCACTCAACCTTATAAACCAAAAAATCGGCAACAATATGTTAAAAATGAATATCCGCCTAAAAATTCTAGCAGGATTTTTGGTCGTATTGGCGATGCTGCTTCTGTTAGGCCTGACTGCCATTTTAAATTTAAATGATATTCGTGCCAAATTTGATGGCTTGCTTGAGGCGACTCAGGTTGAGCGTTATGCCTACCTAACCATCCAAGAAGAAAAGAATTATTTGCTGCATGAGCGCGATGAAAGTTTTCGGCAGGCCATGCAACATATTGACACCATTATTAAGGCACTCGATACCATTGATCAACAATCGCAAGATGCAGATTTGCTGGCGCGTTCGCGTGAGGCACGGCGTGCAACCTTAGAATATCGCAAAGGTTATGAGGCGGGGGTGGCGGCGCTGCGCGCCAATGCCGAGGCGGTGACGCGCATGGCAGAAAATGGGCAAACGGTGGTGGAGCTTGCCGAGCAATACTATCAAGACACCCGGCAAGAGGCGGCGTTGCGGGTGTACATCACTGCGTTGTCGATTATGAATGCGGAACGAGATGAGCGGTTGCATCGCAATCGCCAATTTTATCAGCGCATGCTGGAGATGCGCACCGAGCTGACTGGACATTATGACCAGCTTGATCCACAAGGGCGCGATCAGCGCGTCAATGCCGCCCGGCGTGCCACTGAGGCTTATTTTAATGCCGCCGCCAATTGGATTGCCAATGATGATCGGCTCAATCAAGACATCTTGCCGACCATGCAGCGGCTCGGCGAGGATGTGATCGATCTTGCTTTTGAGGCCGCCAATGATGCCGCCGCCAGCATGATTGCCACCCAAAATTTAAGCAATGGCATGATTGCCAGCGGCATCGTGATTACCATCATTCTCGGTGTTGTGATTGGCTTGGTTTTGTCAAATATGATCTCCAAGCCGCTGATCTACGGCGTTAATTTTGCAAAAACCGTTGCCAAGGGCGATCTGACTGAGCGCATTGATGCCGCTTATCTCAAGCGCGATGATGAAATCGGAGATTTAGCCAGGGCGTTGGATAACATGGTGGTGCAACTCAAGGACACTGTGTACAATATGATGCGCATGGCACAGGAACTCAGTCACTCCTCGGATGATTTGTCACAGGTGAGCAATGCCACCAATACTGACCTTGAGAATCAGCAGTCGCAAACCGAACAGGTGGTCACTGCGATGCATCAGATGACCAGTACCGTCGAAGAGGTTTCTCGCAGTGCCAGCGATGCTGCACACGCAAGTCAGGATGCTGATAAAGAAGCACGCAGCGGTGAGCAACTGGTGCAATCGGTTGTCACTGCCATTGGTGGATTATCGAACGAAGTCAGCCGTGTCGCTGAGGCAATCCAAGCACTGGATCGTCAAAGTATCGAAATTGGTACGGTGCTGGATGTGATTCGCGGCATTGCCGAGCAAACCAATCTGCTCGCCCTCAATGCAGCCATTGAGGCCGCCCGCGCTGGTGAGCAGGGGCGTGGATTTGCGGTGGTCGCCGATGAGGTGCGAACTCTGGCATCGCGTACCCAGCAATCCACTGCAGATATTCAGGCGATGATCGAGCGGTTACAAGCGGGGACACGAGATGCTGTGTCGGCGATGGGAAATGGCCGCGAGATGGCAGAAAAAACCGCCCTAGAGGCCTCACGGGCTGGCAATGGGCTCAATGCCATTGTCGAGGCAGTCACACGAATTAGAGACATGACTGCACAGATTGCAAGCGCTGCTGAACAACAACATGCCGTTGCCGAAGAGATCAACCGCAACATTAATGCCATCAATGATATTTCGGGCAAAACTCTTGAAGGCGCACAGCGTACCTCATCATCCAGCAGCAGAGTGTTGAGCATTGCCAACCAAGTGCAAGAGCTGGTTTCGAATTTTAGGACATAACCCGAGTCTTTGGGCATAAATCCCCACCGCTTGAGGGTCAATTTATGGTTAAATTAGCGACTTTCCAGTCGCTTTTTACACAACAACCATGAGCTACCCCCATCAAATTTATTTTACCCGCGTCATGCACAAGCGGTTGATTCCAATCGAGTATCGCTTTATCTATAAGGTGTTTAGCGTGCTGCTTGACATCGACGCGCTCGATCAGTGGCCAGCCTCGCGCTGGCATCCATTGCGCTTTGACCCTAAAAATCACGGCCCCCGCGACGGCTCACCATTGCGCCCTTGGGCGGAGCAGAAGTTGGCTGAACAGGGGATCACACTTGATGGTGGGCGTATCCGTCTGCTGTGTTTTCCACGGGTGTTTAACTACAGCTTTAATCCACTCAGTGTTTGGTATTGCGAACATCGCGATGGCAGTCTGCGGGCGATCATCGCCGAGGTCAGCAACACCTTTGGCGGTGCGCACAGTTATGTCTTAGCCGCGAACGGCGAGCCACTGAGCTGGCCCGTGCGTGCTTATGCGACGAAACGCTTTCATGTCTCGCCGCTGATGGATATGCAGGGCGGCTATCGGTTTCGCTTGTCCGAGCCTGGCGATGAGTTGGCGGTGTTGATTCGCCAATGCGACGATGACGGGCGGCTGAAACTGGTCGCCACCCAAACCGGCGTTGGTGAGCCGCTGACCAATCAGGCACTGTGGCGCGCTTTTGCGCGGATGCCGTTGATGACATTTAAGGTCATTGCCGCCATTCATTGGCAGGCGCTCAAGATTTGGCTGCGCGGTGTCCCCATGTATCCTGATCCCAACAGCACGGCACATTAGAGGTATTGAATGATCAGCGACAAGACCACCCTCGCTGCCAGTTGGTCGCTTCCCAAGCGGCTGACTTGGCATCCATTTGCTCGACTGTTTGAGCAGCTCCATGTCGGTCACCTGCGGTTGCGCATTGGGCAGACTGTGCACGAATTACACGGTGAACAGCCTGGACTGAGTGCCGAGATTGCCATTCATCACCCGCTGAATTTTGCGCGGCACATTGCCACCCGTGGTCATGTCGGGCTTGGCGAGGCGTATCTGGCAGGCGACTGGGACAGCCCCGATCTAAGCGTCCTGATTCAGCTTTTGGCAAGCAATCAGCGGGTGTTGGGTGAGCTACACAGTGGCACCTGGCATCAACGACTGGGCGTGTGGCTCAAACATCGGCTGCGCCCCAACAGCAAGCGCGGCAGTCGGCGCAATATCGCCGCCCATTATGATCTCGGCAACGATTTTTACGCGCTGTGGCTGGATCCCAGCATGACCTATTCGGCAGCGATTTTTGCCGATCCGGCTGAGAGCCTCGAACAGGCGCAACAAACCAAATATCACCATCTGCTGGCATTGCTTGATCCCGCCCCTGGTTCGCATCTATTAGAGATTGGCTGTGGCTGGGGTGGCTTTGCCCGTTATGCTGCGGCGGCTGGGCATCGGGTCACTGGGGTCACACTCTCGCGTGAACAGCTTGCTTGGGCGGTGCAACAGCAAGCCATCAGCCGCGATGCGGATCGCATGGAATTTCGGCTGCAAGATTATCGTGACATCCGCGATCAGTTTGACCATATCGTGTCGATTGAGATGTTCGAGGCGGTGGGCGAGACCTATTGGCCGATCTATATGCAGACGCTCAAACAGCGGCTGCGTCCTGGTGGGCGTGCCGCATTGCAGGTGATCGTGATTGATGAGCGCGATTTTGCCGATTATCAGTCCAATCCTGATTTCATCCAGCGTTATATCTTCCCGGGTGGGATGCTGCCCACGGTCGAACGCTTTGATCAGGCCGCCCAAGCAGCCGGGCTCACCGTTGGGGCGCGGCATTGTTATGGGCTGGATTATGCGCACACCTTGGCACTGTGGCAGCGTCGATTTGTTGAGAATAGCGAGGCGGTGCGTGGCTTAGGCTATGACGAGCGGTTTATCCGCATGTGGCGTTATTATCTTGCCTACTGTGAAGCAGGTTTTCGTGAACAAAGAGTGAATGTGATGCAGGTTATCCTCCATGCGTAATCCTTCTATGAAAGCGAGCCGTGTGCTGGTGCGCGCTTTGATTGTTGTTGTCTTGATGGTGATGACCAGCACCGCGCTGGCGCGTCCCAGCATTGGTCTGGCGTTATCTGGCGGTGGGGCACGCGGCGCGGCGCATGTTGGGGTATTGCGGGTGATCGAAGAGCTTGGCATCCCGATTGATTATGTCGCTGGCACCTCGATGGGCTCGATCATCGGTGGGCTTTATGCGATGGGGCTGTCTCCAGACGAGATTGAGGCGACGATCAAGGACATCGACTGGAATGCGATCTTTGATGACAATCCAGTGCGCCCAGAGCGACGGATGCAGCGCAAGCTCGATGATCGCCAGATGCTGATTGGAACCCGCCCGGGGGTGATTGAATCCGAGCGCAGGGTGGATCTGGTGCCCGCACTGATGCAGGGGCAACGCCTGGCGCTGGCGCTGCGTCAATACACCTTGCCAGCGCGGTCGATTGATGATTTTGATCAGCTTCCGATTCCGTTTCGTGCCGTTGCCACCGATGTCATCACTGGTGAGGCGGTGGTGTTAAAAACTGGCGATCTCGCCACCGCGATTCGCGCCAGCATGGCGGTGCCGGCGGTGTTTTCGCCCGTCGAGATCGATGATCGGCTGTTGGTCGATGGTGGGCTGGCGATGAATCTGCCGATCAGCGTGGTGCGCGAGATGGGCGCGGACATCATCATCGCCGTGGACATTGGCGGCCCACGCCGCGAGCGCGACGAGATCGCCAATCTGTTGCAGATGCTCGATCAGATTGCTGGCCTAGTGACCTGGCGCAACACCCAAGAAGAGATCGCCACCCTGACGGCCCGCGATCTGCTGCTGGTGCCGCCGCTGGGGCGCACGGTGATGCCTGGTGATTTTAACAACATGCTCACTGCGATCCAGATTGGCGAGGACTATACCCGCGAGCCTGAGCAGCGCACTCGGCTTGCTGCCTTGGCGGTGCCAGCGGCGCAGTATGCCGCTTGGCAAGCCAGACGCAGCCCGCTGGCAGCCACCAAACCGGTGATTGATCGGGTGCGGATCGACAATCGCTCGCGGCTCGATGATCGGCTGTTGTCGAGTCGGCTGGAGGTGCCAGTGGGCGAGCCGCTCAATCCCCAGGCGTTAGAGCGCCAGCTTGAGCAGATTCACGGACTGGATAACTTTGAGGCCGTGACCTATCGCGTCGATGAGGTCGATGGTCAGACTGAGCTAGTGGTCACTGCCAAGCCCAAAAGCTGGGGCACAAGCTGGCTGCAAGGTGGGCTGGAGCTGTCTTCAACCGGCGGCGGTGATTCCAATTTTAACATCGGTCTGGGCTACACCATGTTGCCAGTCAATCGGCTCAATGCCGAGTGGCGCACCCAATTTCAGCTCGGCCAAGAACCAGCACTGTCCACGGTGCTCTATCAGCCGCTGGATATCGACGAGCGGTGGTTTGCCGAAGCCGAGTTGAGTTATCTGAGCCAAAATCTGGTGCTGTTTGATCCCACGACACACAATCTGCGGGTTGCCGAGTACCAACTTGAGCGCAGCGGTGGACGGCTGGCGATTGGCTACAATTTTGAGCATTGGGGACGCTTGAGCCTCAGCTATGGGCGTTTTGCCGGAACCGGCGAGCTCAACATTGGCGATCCATCCCGTGCTGGCGAAAATCTGCCACGGCGTGGGTTTGATTTTGACAGCGGCTATCTCGATCTGGCACTGGCGGTTGATACCATGGACAGCCCCAACTTTCCGCGCCAAGGGTTGATGGTCGATGTGCTCAGTCGCACCTCGCGGACGGCGCTGGGTGCCTCAGATGACTTTGATCTGGCAGGCTTGAGTGTGTTGCGGGCGCGCAGTCACGGGCGCAATACCTACATCGGTGGACTGACATTGGCCGGCCATTTTGGCGGCGACACCCCGCCGCAGTCGTTTCAACGGCTTGGTGGTTTTCTCAATCTCTCCGGCTTTAATCAGCGCGAGCTATCGGGGGTGAACATGGGGTTAGCACGCGGTATCTATATGCGCGATCTCGACACCCCGCTGGTCAAAACCTATGCCGGTGCCTCGCTGGAGACTGGCAACACCTGGATGCAACGCAGTGATATTCAGTTGGATAATCTGCGTGTCGCTGGCAGTTTATTTATCGGTGCCGACACCCTCATCGGCCCGCTGTATCTCGGCTATGGGCGAGCGGATGCCGGAGAAACCGCGTTCTATCTGTTTTTAGGGCGACCCTGGCATAGCCAGCTAACCAATTTTTAACGGGACTGGAGGTTGAAGTGAAACGCTTGTTGTTGACCATTGCGCTGTGCGCAGGATTGCTTCCCATCACGGGGCATGCGTTCAAGTGTGTGCCGATTTATGGCAACTGGTGCGGGCCAGGCCATCCAGCGGCGGGCTTTCCACCGCCAGTCGATGCCTTTGATGCTGCCTGTATGCGCCATGATCTGTGTGTTGCCGCGCCAGTCTCCGAACAGGCGTGTGATGTCGCCTTTGTCCATGAGTTACACCAACTGGCAGTGCAGTTTGGCTATCTGCCACGCGCATTGCAATGGGCAGAATATGTCATCCGCGTCAAAGCCGGTGCTGCGCCTTGGAGCGGAATGCCAACCCCATGGCCAGGGGATGCACTGGGGCTGTTTTTAGCACTGGCGACACCGTGCTGGTAGCGGATTCTCGCTAGCCGTAGCGATCCCCGACAACTGGCGAGTCACCTGAAAACAACAGTGCGCGACGCATTACCAGCAATTCCCACTCAATCTAAAAACATAGTATAATCATAACATTACTGAACAGCCCACTGTGCAAAAAAATGCCTAAAAAACGACCACCACCACCCCCGCTAGGGAGCCTGAAGCTCCGCAAGACGCTGTCGATGCCCAGCTTACTCAATCGCGTGCGAGCGTGGTTTGAGCAGATC
>SKYD01000177.1 GCA_007128075.1 Thiorhodovibrio sp. | reverse complement strand
TTTGGCTTTGGCTTTGGCTTTAGTTTTGACTTTGGCTGGCGACTGGGATCGCGGAGTCCGCTTAGCCGCTGCCGATGAATCAGCGGCGCGATTGTTAGTGCGCCAGCGCGCTTGTTTTTCCACAAAAATTGTCCATCAACAATCAGCTAAACAGCAGGGCGCGAGAATGGCGTTGCCCTAGACGAGCCAGTGAATGTCCGCCATTGCTGCTGCAATGAATCAAGGGCGCGGCTGAGGTTGTCGCGATAGGTCGCGGTGACATCCTCGCGCCACTCGGTTTCATTGCCGAGCAGATGAATCTCTTCGGCGCGCAACTGCATCCGCACCCCAGTGTTTTCAGTGAAAAAATCAGCAAAGATACGAACAACACCCGGTGGGTTCTGGTCACTATGTGCAGCAGTGGCGAGCTGGTGCTCAAAAATAATTTGATGGGCGGCGGATTTGTGGAGCTTCCAGCCCCGCAATAACGCTGCATCAAGTGCCAAAGCCCGCACCCGAGGAATGGTCGCGTTCTCAAAATACCTCGTCGGCGGCTCGGTCTGGGCATGTGCAACAGACAGCAGCAACAGCCCACTCAGTGCGAGAACATTCAATAATTTATTGCCAAACATGACAGGCTCCCTCTAAACAACGCAGCACCAGTCGCATCCCGTCGCTGCAATGGACCTCGTGGAACTCATAGGGCGGCTCTTGGCGTATCAACACTGCACCAAGGTCACTGAGCGCGCAGCCCTGAGTTCGCGCATATTGTTCAGCATGATACGCCCAAACGCCTTGTTTCGGTGGCTGATTCAGTGCCAGCATGTTGGCGGGCGCTGGCGCATCATCCGTAGCCGCCGCCGGCGGTGCCTCACCAGTGGCCTCGCGTACCGCTTGCAGCACCTCAGGCGAGGGCGGCGGCGGAATTGGGGCTGGCGAGGTGACCCGATGCTGCGTTTGCAGCCACGCATTTTGCAGCGATTCGAGCGAAATCGCCAGCGCGTGACTATAATATTCAGTGTATTCAAAACGCTGTGGCTCGGCACTGCTTGGGTTTGGAATAATAAAGGCTTGCAAAATCACCTGCACACCATCGGGCTTTTCGTGCAGATGGGTTTTGACCTGGATTGTCGGCGGCGGGGCGTTGGGGTCGGTGCGCAATGCCATGGCCTGCGGCGAATCAGCCGGCAGAGTGCGCTCCAACAGCAGATGTTCGGGAAATTCGGTGGAGACCACCCGCCACCCTCTGCTGCGTGCCGCAGCCATCGCCACCAGCCGTGCGGGATCGAGCTGCGCATCAGAGAGCAGCGTCGAGGGGGCATCTGGCGGCGGCAGGGATGGTTCGGGCACTGTATCACGCGGCGCGGTGGTCACGCATCCACTAAGCAACAATAGGACAAGCCAAGCTGCGCCACCGAGTTGCTGATTTTGATGTTTCATTGCCGCCTACCCCTCAATTCGCATGATGGCATTTAATTCTTGACGGGTCATCACCTGACAATAAATGCAGTTTAAAATTTCTAATTCACGCTGATGCAGATCGTCGGTGCCTGCGGCACAGCAATCATCTAAGACAATGACCTGAAAACTTTCATCGGCGAGACCGCGCACTGTTGAAGATATACACTGATCAGTGTAAATCCCCACCACAATCACATTGACAATCCCCATATTGGTCAGCAACAGCCGTAGATTGGTGCCTGTCAACGCACTGTCTGTGGTTTTGGTGACCACAATTTCATCGCGCACTGGTGCGCATTCATCAACAATTTGCGAAATTGGACTGGAGCGCAGCATCAACAAATTATTCCACCCTGGCATCTTTTGACTTAACGAGCGGTCGCGGCCATCGTTGAGCAAGCATGCAATCCGCGCATGCAACACATCAATCCCCCGAGCGCGAAAATCCTGCTGCAAGGCGGCAATGTTGGGAATCACCAGCTCCCGCATTCGTCGTCGAAATGGCTTCCAGCGCAACCGTTCAGCCGGATCATCGTGGGCGATCAGGCTGTAATTTTGCACATCAATGCACAGCAGCGCGGTTTTTGACCACGGCAGATGCGGATCCTTGGGCTGTGGTGCATTCTGATAATAAAAAGAACGATAGGCTGTTTTCCAACTCATTGCGTGCCCCAGCGGTTAAATTCATCAAAGCTTCACAATTTCTCAATCAATCTGTAATCAAACTCGGCGACGATACCTACAAAATTGAATCAATTGCGACGAGGTATCTGCAAATGAATCAGGATCAGCCACAGCGGCTTGCATCATATCGAACCATCTGGATGTCAGATATTCATCTTGGGTTCCATGGCTGCCAAGCAGAATTAATCATCGATTTTTTACGCCAAACACAGTGCCAGCGGCTATATCTGGTTGGTGACATTATCGACTTTTGGGCACTAAAACAACACCCGATTTGGCCAGCACGCCATGCTGAGGTCATCCGTGCCTTGCTCGATAAAGCCCATCAGGGCACCGAGGTCATCTATTTGCCAGGCAATCATGACGCGCTGATGCGCCGCTATGTTGGCAATGATTTTGGTGCGATTGCGCTGCGCGATGAGGTGATCCATCAGGGTGCTGACGGCAAGCGGTGGCTGGTGCTGCACGGTGATCGCTTTGATGCGCTGATCCAAACTCGCAAATGGCCAGCATATCTAGGCTCCATGCTCTACGATCTGCTGCTTGATGCTGATCAAATTGTGCATCGGCTGCGGCGACAACTCGGGCTTGACTACTGGTCACTGGCGGCCTATCTCAAACGCAAAGTTAAAAATGCGGTGCGCTATATCGAGCAATATGAACACGAATTAGTCAAAGCGGCGCGGCATGCTGAGGTTGACGGCATCATCAGTGGTCATATTCACCATGCCGACCTGCGGCTGATTGAGGGTATCCACTATGCCAACTGCGGCGATTGGGTGGAAAGCTGTACCGCACTGGTTGAAACCCATGATGGACAAATGGAGCTAATCGACTGGGTTCAGGCGCGCAAAACCCTGCCCTTTTATCAGCCGCAGCCTGTGCTGGCGGGTGCTAATTGACAGGCAGCGCGTCATCATTGCGTTGTCACGATGCGATAAAGCTGACGGGCGCAATCATCCCAGCTTGGCCAGTGGGCATCAGTGGGGATGAGATCAGCAGGAAGCCCGTGTTGTTCAATTGCAGTGATTTGGCGGATTAAATCATTTGGATTGGCAAGATCAAAATAACCAATCTGTTGTTTGCCAACCTCGCGATGAATGGGGATATCGCTGGCTAAAACGGGGAGATCATGCGCCAGTGCCTCGACAATGGGCAGCCCAAACCCCTCAGCGAGCGATGGAAACAATAATAAGCGTGCATGATGATAGCACCAGGTTAATTCCTGATCATTGAGATCATCAAACCAATACAGTCGGTGGTGAAGCTTGGGGTGGCGTTGAATTCGACGCAGCAGCGGGCGCGTTTTCCAGCCTACACGCCCGATCAAACAAAGATTCACCTCCAACCCCTGCGCCCAGAGAACATCAAAAGCATCGAGAACATAACGATGATTTTTGCGCGGCTCTAGGGTGCCAACCATCAAATAGGTCGACCGCTTAGTCACCTGCGCCAGCGCCGCACGCACGGGGGCGGTGGTCTTGGCGCGTTGAAAATCACCACCGAGAACAATGGGGTGGATTGGATGGCTATACTGAGGATAGCGCCGGGCTAAAAATGTTCTTAGCTCCTCAGCGACGGTGTTGGAGATGGTGAGATAGCCATCAGTTTCTTTTGGTGTGCGATGTAGCCACTGACGAAATAGCACCACCACCAAACGCTCACACAGTTGTGGCTGGTGCAACGGCATCAAATCATAAATAACAGTCCACACCATCGCGCCTTGGTGGCGTGCTTGCCGCACCGCCGGCCAGACGGTTGGCACCCAATGAGAATCCGCCAACAGCAAGCGATCTCCAGGGGTAAAAACAATTGGTACACCAGGCAATGTGGTTGTTTTAGAGGAATGCCCGCGCCGCGGCAGCAATCGGCTCAGTAGCCAAGTTAATCCAAACTGTTCACGGGGGGCAAATAAGAAGTGATACAGCCACGGATAGGGCAACAGCGTATAGAGCGTGACCCGCAGCTCATTATAAAGTCGCCGTAATGGATGCGTTAAGTGCTGTTGCTGTTCGATATATCGTGGATTGTAGGCCAACGCTGCTGGATCAATTGAGCAAAACTGCTCGCCCACGCAGACCACTGGCTGCACTTGCTCGTTTTGGCTTTGTGCTGCAATGGGCAGATGCGCTATCAATTCCCGTACAACGCGCTGAATTCCCGTGTTAATTTGCGGATGACTATACACTGATGAGCAGTCGATATAGATCGTCATCCGCAGTCAAGCCCAGCTTGATGTTGCATCAACTGCAACGGATCATTGGCATCAACATCGTCCATAAAGGGGAAGCGGCGGTCGTTGTTGGTGATGCGATAAATCAGCCCCATCCAGTTGCCAACCACGCCTTCGGCGGTGTCGCGCCAGGTGTTATGTAGCTCGTGTTCGAGTCGTGCTTCAGGAAATGGCGGTGGCTCGCGTCCACGGTCAAGTGCGCGCTCGATGCGCTCCCGATGTTCGTTGAGCAAAGCCCGAGTGTGCAGGCTAAACAGATGCTCTGGAAACGGCGGATACTGGGTCAGGGCACCTTGAATAAAGCGGTTGACTTCTCGTTTATATTCTTTGAGCAATGAGATGGTGTCATATTCAGGATGCCCTTGGAAAAACACGATCCTAAAGCCATCCGCACTCACTGCCAGATGCACCCCAGCCTGCTGACTTTCGGCAAGCACCTGACAGCCCGCCGCCTCAAACTGCGCCCGTGAGATGTCATTGAACCGTGAATGCGGGACATCGAATAGAGTGTTGACATTGATCACCAACGGATGATGACGATTGACCACACGATGCGGATAAACTCCCCAACGCTTAAAGCCCAATGGCTGGCGCTGTTGGCCGTAGCGAAATTGCATCACCGCATGGGTGGCGAGACAGGAGCATAGAGTCGAGGTGACTGAATGGGTCGCCCAGTCCACGACCTCAATCAGCGGCTCCCAGAATGGCTCGTTGGCAAGATTGGCGCCCTGGACATTGGCGCCAGTGATGATCAGCCCATCGAGGCCTTCGTTGCGTAACTGGTCAAACGACTCGTAATACTGCTCGATATAGGCACGGGCTTCGGGTGAGCGGTGTACACCTTCCAGCGTAAACGGATGCACATAAAATTGCGCGATCTGGTTGCTCTGACCAATCAGCCGAAAAAATTGACGCTCGGTGGCTCGCAGTGCGGCATCTGGCATCATATTAAGTAAGCCAATATGCAGCTCGCGAATATCTTGATGAACGGCATGTGCCGATTCAAGAACAATCTGCCCTTCGCTGCGCAGCCGCTCGAAGGTAGGGATATGATTGTGGGCAACAAGAGGCATCGGAGTGTCGCCTATCAATGCTGGCGCTGAATCGCGGTGGCGATCAACTGTAAAAAATCTTGTTCATCGCGCACGCTGGCAATCTCACCCGAGCTGACGGTGTAGCCGTAAGGTTTGGCAATCGCTTCATAGCGTGGCACCCGTGAATGAAACAGCCGTGGAAATACCCAGCGCGTGAAATCATTGGGAACAATATCGGCAACATATTCCAGTTGATGTTCCGCTAAATAATCTTTCACTGCCGACCGTAAAAATTCTGGTCGAAAATACAACGGCTTGGGATCGGCTTGGGCGCGTTCAATCAATTTAATCTCATCCTCGGGCGGCACCCGAATATAAAGAATCAAGGTATGGGCGGCGAGCAGCTCAATCACCGCTGGCTCGTCGAGTTCGCACAGACTGCCGCCGACATCATTAACGAAATGACGATAGCCATAGATGCGCCGCGCTTTGTCGATAAACTCAGGCACATCGCGCATGGCGCTGATTTCGGCATCACGATACAGTGCCTGGCGGCGGCTAAACTCGCCAAGTCCCATGCCGCCGAGTTCTGGGTTGCCGAGCTGACCGATAAAGCTCATCACCGCCCCTAGATCGTCAACCTTGATGTTGTTGCGAATCGCAATCCAGTCACGGCGCAACAGTTGCCGCAAAAAAGGCACCTGCATCGCCTGGGTTTTGATTAGGTCCAGAATTGGTTCGTCCAAATAGCGGGTGCCGATGCGATAATCACCAGAATAGTGAAACCAATCATTGCGGCGCAGCACTGCTGAGAGATAGGTTTTGCCAACCCCCGACATCCCCAGCAGGGTGATGTGACGATTGGACCAGCGTTGAAATTCCTCAACTGTGAGCTTCAAGGGATGCCTCATTTAACAAAAATTTAGGGCTGCGCAGTGAATTGGGTCATTTCGTTGACAAACCCAACAATCATCTGGGCGATGGCTTCGGTATCATCAGGCGCCAGAATATCGCCAGCCAGTATATGACGCGAGCCATGATCAAGCGTCGGCACCGCACGCAGCAGCTTGTGCGAGGCACCAAAACGCTCAAATGCCCACAAAATCCGCGCAGGATCAACAACCTGATCCTCTGGCGAATAGATGATCAATATCGGCTGCACAATCTCCTCAAGCGGTGCCTGGCGGGTCAATTGCACAATTTGTATCATCGGGCGCAGCGCAGCCACTGGATAGCTGTTGGTCCAGTAACGGGCATGGCGTTCATTGAGCCGCTCGCTATGATACTCTGGACCGATCAGGGTTTGCGCCAGCCACAGACCACCTGGCCAGGTCACCCACTCCGAGCGCACATCGCGCAACCCATAGTGCGGCGACAGCAGCACCAACGCCCAGGGCGCTGGGTCGAGATTTTGCGCTGCCAGCCAGGTGGCAATGGTGGCACCGGTCGAGTTGCCAATCAGCACCACCCGCTCGCCGAGGCGCTGCCCAATCGCCAGTGCCTCCAGCGCATCATCCATCCAATCGGTGACCTGCGCAGCGGCCAAGGCTGCTGGCGGCTGTCCATGGCCAGTTAAGCGGGTGTAAAAAAGATTGGCACCCAACGCCTGCGCCACCTGTTCGCTCAGGGGCGCGGTTTCTTGGCGCGAGGCAGAAAATCCATGCAGATAGACCACAGCCAACGGCGTTTGCACGCCCACCTCGTCCGCCCACACAATGGTTTTTTCGGTATTGGCGACCAGATCATCAAATCGTGCTTCTTGATCTGCCAAATATGCCATTATATCCACTGGCAGTTCAATCTGTTCTGCAATCCACTCCGGAAAGATCGGCAACGATTGGGTCAGCGTATAGCCGCCACAGCCTAGCCCAATTGCCAACAACGCCACGACAATCCAGCGTTTTTTCTGTCGTTTGATGTCATTCATCGTCACACCCCGGAGCCAAAAACTAATGTATAATCAAGCCCTCAGTACAGCACGAATTGTATTGTACTGAGATTTCGATCACCGTCAATTGCCAACAAACCAGGTTGGCTGCAAAATTGGCGCATATTATGCGAGCGGTATGGTTATGTTTATGCCTAAAACAACGGCGCGTGACGCATTGCAATGTGCAGGTGCTCGCGCTTTACTGCGT